>CAYWJR010000010.1:0-36313 GCA_964458615.1 uncultured Alphaproteobacteria bacterium | reverse complement strand
GCCTTGTTTTCAAGGGTTTAAGTCCTATTAAAATACTTGCTTTTTGCGGCAAAATCCTTATATTACAACCATTAAACCAATCAGTTTACTGAAAGGTGGGATCCGAAAGGTTCCCGCCTTTTTGTTTGCCTGAATTGGTTGATAGATGAATGAAACAACAATTGAACTGAACCGATACTGCAACACGATGATGCAAACGCGCGATCATGCCGTCGAGGCGATTGAAAACTTACTCACCCCCGTTTTGACTGCGGATGGGTTCGCAATCGTTCAAGCGCGTTTTGTCGGCAGCCAAAATCGCCCGACCTTGCAATTGCTGGTCGAACGCGCCGATGGCGGACGGGTCAATGTCGATGAATGCGCGAAAATCAGCCGGTCTTGTTCGGCGATTATCGATGTCGAAGACGCGGTCAAGGGCGCTTATGTGCTCGAGGTATCGTCGCCGGGAATCGACCGCCCGTTAAACCGCCCCGAAGATTTTGTAAAATTTTCGGGACAAATGGTCAAAATCGAAACCAGCCGCCTGATCGAAGGGCGCCGCCGGTTTCACGGGAAAATTGAACGCGCCGAAGAAGATTGCGCGATTATTTCCCAGGACGGAGCCACCATCGCGGTTCCGTTCGCCGAAATAACCCAGGCGCGTTTGGCGATGAGCGCGAACGCGTTGGCGCCAAAGCCGAAAAAAGTAATTAAGAAAAAGATATAACCCAGTTTTTTATTTAGACAGATAGATTTTCACTAGAAGAGGTAAACAATGGAACTCGTTGCAGGACAAATCGTACAAGTTGTGGATTCGGTAGCCCGTGAAAAAGGCATCGAAAAAGAAGACGTTTTTGTGGGCATGGAGCAAGCCATTCAAAAAGCGGCGCGCAGCAAATACGGATATGACAAGGAAATCCGCGCCGTGATCGACCGCGGCACCGGCGGCGTCAAGGTTTACCGCGTCATGGAAATCGTCGAAAATGTCGAAAATCCATCGACCCAGGTCACATTGAAAGACGCGCACAAGCGCGACAAGGCGTTTAAATTGGGCGATTTCGTCACCGACGAATTGCCGACCCCGGATTTCGGCCGCGTTGCCGCGCAAACCGCGAAACAGGTCATCGTGCACAAAGTGCGCGACGCGGAACGCGAACGCCAATTCAAAGAATTCAAAGACAAAGTGGGCGAAATCGTTTACGGCGTCATCAAACGCATCGAATTCGGCAATCTGGTCATCGATTTGGGCCGCGCCGAAGCGGTGTTGAAACGCGACGAAATGTTGCCGCGCGAAAACTTCCGCCAGGGCGACCGCGTGCGCGCATACATTTACGACGTGCGCAAAGAAATCAAGGGCCCGCAAATTTTCCTATCCCGCACGCATCCGCAATTCATGGCGAAATTGTTTGCCCAGGAAGTCCCGGAAATTTACGAAGGCGTCATCGAAATCAAATCGGTCGCCCGCGATCCGGGTTCCCGCGCGAAAATCGCCGTATACAGCAATGACAGCAATATCGATCCTGTCGGCGCGTGCGTCGGCATGCGCGGCAGCCGCGTTCAGGCGGTTGTCGGCGAATTGCAGGGCGAAAAAGTGGACATCGTGCCATGGTCGACCGATCACGCGACCTTTGTGGTCAACGCGCTTGCCCCTGCCGAAGTCGCCAAGGTGGTTTTGGACGAAGACAACAAACGCATCGAAGTCGTGGTTCCGGATTTGCAGCTCTCGCTGGCAATCGGCCGCCGCGGCCAAAACGTGCGTTTGGCTTCGATTTTGACCGGCTGGGACATCGACATCATGACCGAAACCGAAGAATCGGAACGCAGAACCCAGGAATTCCAGACACGTTCCAAATTGTTCATGGAAGCGTTGGATGTGGATGACGTTATCGCCGCCTTGTTGGTCGGCGAAGGCTTCGCCACCGTCGAAGACATCGCGGTTGTTCCGCTCGAAACCCTAAGCGGTATCGAAGGATTCAGCGAAGAAGTCGCCGGCGAATTGCAAGGCCGCGCCAAAACGCACATCGACGCCGAAGCCAAGCGTTTGGAAAAAGAATGGAAGGCGTTGGGCGTTTCCAAAGACGTCGCCAAATTAGAGGCGTTGAACGCCAAAATGCTGGTGACTTTGGGTACGGCTGGCGTAAAAACGCTCGACGATTTGGGCGATTTGGCCACCGACGAGCTGATGGAAATCTTAAAAGACCATGGGTCGAACAAGGAAGTTTGCGAAAAATTGATTATGGATTCGCGGGCGCACTGGTTCGATGAAAACGGCAAAGTAAAAAGTTAAATCCTAACAAGGCAAATTCATAATGGGTTCTGCATCTTCGAAGGAAAAGAAAGCAACTGACATGACGGACGCCAAAGACGATAACAAGAAAAAACCGCTTAGTTTGGGATCGGGATCTCTGTCGCTGACCAAAACGGTCGACGGCGGTAAAATCCGTCAAAGCTTTGCGCAGGGGCGGTCGAAAACCGTCACCGTCGAAGTCAAACGCAAAATCGGATCGGTTCCATTGAAACCGGGCGTAACCCCGGCCGCCGAAGCCGCGCAAGCATCGGCGCAAATCGCCAAAGACGCGGAAATTCAAAAGAATTTGCAAAACTTGACGCGCGAAGAACGCGAAGCGCGCTTGCGCGCTTTGCAAACCGCCGCGCAGCAGGGCGAAGACCAAGGATCGGTCCGCCGCAAATTGGAAGAAGAATATTCCCGCCGCCAGGTTGAAATCGAAGTATCGCGCAAAGAAGCCGAAGAAGCCTTGCGCCGCAGAACCGAAGAAGAATCCCGCAAAAAATCCGAAGCGGAAGCCAAGAAAAAGTCCGAAGTCCAAGCGAAAAAAGTCGAAACCCCGCAACCAAGCGCGCGCCGGTTCGCCGAAGACGAAGAAGCATCGGCGAAATTGGCGCCTGGCGCAAAACCGAAACGTTTGGTCAATAAACGCGAAGAAACCGGCGTCGTCCGCACCGGCCGTTTGACATTGCGCGATATTTCGATGGCCGAAGAAGACGCGATGCGCGTTCGTTCGATGGCGTCGATGCGCCGCGCCCGCGAAAAAGAAAAACGCAAAGGCACCGAAGAAGAAGCGCAAAAACAAGCGCGTGAAATTATCGTTCCGGAAACCATCACCGTTCAGGATTTATCGAACCGGATGGCGGTTCGCGGCGCGGATGTCATCAAATCCTTGATGAAATTGGGCGTTATGGCGACCTTCAGCCAATCGATCGATGCCGACACCGCCGAATTGGTTGTCACCGAATTCGGCCACAAAATTAAACGCGTCGCCGATTCCGACGTTGAAATCGGCTTGCTTGGCGGCGAAGACAATGACGGCAAACTTTTGCCGCGCCCGCCGGTTGTCACCATTATGGGTCACGTCGATCACGGTAAAACATCGCTTTTGGACGCGTTGCGTTCGACCGATGTCGTCAGCGGCGAAGCCGGCGGCATTACCCAGCATATCGGCGCATATACCGTAAAGGCGCCGAATGGCCAGCCGATCACGTTTATCGATACGCCCGGTCACGAGGCGTTTTCCGAAATGCGCGCGCGCGGCGCCAATGTCACCGACATCGTGGTGTTGGTGGTTGCGGCCGATGACGGCGTTATGAAACAAACCATCGAAGCGATTTCGCATGCCCAGGCCGCGGGCGCGCCGATTATCGTTGCGATCAATAAAATCGACAAACCGGGCGCGAACCCGCAACGCGTTTTGACCGAATTGTTGTCGCACAATATCGTCACCGAGGCGATGGGCGGCGAAGTTTTGGCGGTCGAAGTATCGGCCAAAGAAAAACGCAATCTGGATAAGCTCGAAGAAGCGATCTTGCTGCAATCGGAAATTTTGAATTTGCGCGCCAACCCTGATCGAAATGCCGAAGGCGTTGTGATCGAAGCGAAATTGGAAAAAGGCCGCGGTTCGGTTGCGACCGTTTTGGTGCAAAAAGGCACATTGAAAGTCGGCCAATTGTTCGTCACGGGCAAAGAAACCGGCCGCGTGCGCGCATTGATCGACGATAAAGGCAAAAACGTGGTCGCGGCGGCGCCCGGCATTCCGGTCGAAGTGGTCGGATTGAACGGAACGCCCGTTGCCGGCGACGATTTCGTCGTGGTGGAATCCGAAAAACGCGCGCAGGAAATTTCCGAATACCGCGTGCGCAAATCGAAAGAAAAACAAAATGTCGCCGGACGCGGCACGTTGCAGGATATGTTCGCCAAAATCAAAGCCGGCGAAATCAAGGAACTGGGCGTTATCGTCAAATCCGACGTGCATGGATCATTGGAAGCGATCAAAGGCAGTTTTGAAAAATTGGGCAACAGCGAAGTTGCGGTCAAAGTATTGCATTCCGGCGTCGGCGGAATCACCGAATCGGATGTGTCTTTGGCGGCGGCGACCGGCGCCATGGTGATCGGATTCAACGTCCGCGCCAACGCCCAGGCGCGCGACATCGCCAAACGCGACGATGTCGATATTCGTTATTATTCGATTATTTATCAGATCATGGACGATATTAAACTCGCGCTCAGCGGCATGTTGACGCCGGAATTGCGCGAAGAAATTATCGGCAACGCCGAAATCCGCGATGTATTCAACATCACCAAAGTCGGCAAGGTCGCGGGCTGTTATGTCACGATGGGTATCGTTAAACGCGGCGCTGGCGTGCGTTTGTTGCGCGATAACACCGTCATTCACACAGGCACATTAAAAACCCTGAAACGCTTCAAAGACGAAGTCAAAGAAGTGAAAGAAGGATTCGAATGCGGCATGGCGTTTGAAAATTATGACGATATTAAATCGGGCGATGTGATCGAATGCTATGAAACCAAGGAAATGAAACGCACCTTGGAATCGGTCGCATAATGAAATCGGCGGATTGAAAATAGCGCGGGGGCGAATTTGAAAAAACCAGGCAAACGGTCGTTTGACCGCAGTTTGCGTGTTGGCGAAGAAATCCGCCACGCGGTTTCGGCGATGATTCAACGCGCCGAATTGCACAGTTTTCAAACCAAAGTGCCGTTGACCGTAACCGAAGTGCGCGTGTCGCCGGATTTGCGGCACGCCAATATATTCGTGATGCCGCTGGGCGGAAAAAACAAGGATCAGATTTTGAAAATGCTGCGCGCCCCCGATGTGGTGCGCGAATTCCGCATGTTGCTGGCCGATGCGGTCAAATTGCAATTTGTGCCGAATATCCGGTTCGAATTGGATTCATCGTTCGACGAAGCGGAAAAAATCGAACGCCTGATCCGTCAATCCGAACAAAAACGGAAAACCAATCCTGTTTCCGATTCCGAATCCACGGAATAATATCGAATTCGGTTCGGGGGTTCATGTATGCAGCAATCCAATAAAAAACAACGCCGTCAAATCAACGGCTGGATGAATATCGACAAACCCGCCGGAATGACATCGGCGCAAGTGGTCGGAAAAATTAAATTTTTAACCAAAGCCGCCAAGGTCGGCCATGCGGGAACATTGGATCCAATGGCGACCGGCATTTTGCCGATCGCGTTCGGATCGGCCACCAAAACCATTCCGTATTTGCAGGAACAAAAAAAATCTTACCGCTTTACGGTAAAATGGGGCGCGGAAACCACCACCGACGACCGCGAAGGCGAAACGGTAAAAACATCCGACATGCGCCCATCGCTCGCGGATATAAACGCGCTTTTGCCAAAATACACAGGGCGCATCGAACAGGTGCCATGCACATTTTCCGCCATCAAGGTCGATGGCGCACGCGCTTATGATTTGGCGCGGGCGGGCGAAACGGTGGAATTGAAATCGCGATCCATCGATATTTATCAATTCCGGCTGTTGGGGCAATTGTCTGGCGATTTGGCCGAATTCGAAGTCGTTTGCGGCACCGGCGCCTATATGCGCGCCCTGGCGCGCGATTTGGGACGAGATATGGGGTGTTTCGGCCATTTGACCGCTATCCGTAGGCTTTCGGTCGGGTCGTTCACCGAAAAAAGCGCGATTTTACTGGAAAAATTGCAAGAAATAGGGCATAACCAGCCCTTCGATTCTGACCTGTTGCCGGTGCACGCGGCGCTGGACGACATCCCGGTTTATGCGTGCGATCAGGGGCAGGCTGGAATTTTACGCCAGGGACAGGCGGTTGTTGTAACAAACCCCAAATATTTTTCGGGCGCTGTGCAACAAGACGGCCTTATCCGCGCGATGATCGGCGAACGCCTGGTGGCGATTGCAAGACTCGACGATGGATATTTGGTTCCGATGCGTATCATGAGTCACTAACTTTTTTAAAGGAGCACAGATGTCGCAAACTGCACAATTGATTAAACCGGTTCAACGCCACGCGAACGACACCGGATCCCCTGAATCGCAATGCGCGATTTTGACATCCCGTATCAACCAAACATCCGCCCATTGCGAAGCGAATCCAAATGATAACCATTCGCGCCGCGGATTGATCGGCATGGTCAACAAACGCAACAAATTGCTGAAATATTTGAAATCGACCAGCCAAGATCGTTATGAGGCGTTGATTAAAAAATTGGGCTTGCGCAAATAAACGCAAAACCCGCGAAAAACACCAAAAGGCGGCCCAATGGGCCGCCTTTTTTATTGGTTTTGGCATGCACAGAATGCTTTCAAACACAGGTTGTATTCGCTATACTGCGCCCGGAACTCGTAAAGAGATAGATGATAGAAACGAAAGGAATAAAGATGTTTCAAGTATTTAGAAAAGAATTAAATTGGGGCGGCCGCAAGCTGATCCTGGAAACCGGCAAATTCGCCCGTCAGGCGGATGCGTCGATCGTGGCGCGTTATGGCGATACCACGGTATTATGTACCGTTGTCGGCGAACGCGAAGCCGATCCGGACAAAGATTTTTTCCCCCTAACCGTGAATTACCAGGAAAAAGCGTTCGCCGCCGGAAAAATCCCGGGCGGTTATAACAAACGCGAAGGCAAACCGTCGGATGCGGAAACGTTGACATCCCGCTTGATCGACCGTCCGATCCGCCCATTATTTCCCGAAGGCTTTACCAACGAAGTCCAGGTTATTTGCACATTGTTGTCGCACGATATGGAAAATATCTCGGACATCGTGGCGATTGTCGGAACCTCGGCGGCGTTGTGCCTGTCCGGCATTCCGTTCATGGGCCCGATCGGCGCCGCGCGCGTCGGTTATATCGATGGGCAGTATGTTTTGAATCCGACCATGACGCAAATGAAGCAATCGAAATTGGATCTGGTTGTCGCCGGAACCGTCGAAGGCGTTTTGATGGTCGAATCCGAAGCGCAGGAATTGTCCGAAGAAGTCATGTTGGGCGCGGTTGAATTCGGCCGCAAAGAATTCCAGCCTGTGATCGAAGCGATCATTCAATTGGCTGAAAATTGCGCGAAGCCCGCATGGGATTTGCCGGTCAAGGCCGAAGGTTACGACGCGGTGAAAACCAAATTGGCGTCCGTTGCCACGGACGGATTGAAAAAAGCGTATAAAAACACCGTCAAACAAGACCGTTACAAAGCCATCGACGAAGTCAAAAAAACCGCATTGGCGGCTTTTGAAGGCGATGAAAAATCGGCGAAATTGGCCGGCGGCTTGTTCAAAGATCTCGAGGCGTCGATCGTGCGCGGCCAAATTTTGGATACCGGCATGCGGATCGACGGCCGCGACAGCAAAACTGTCCGTCCAATCGTTGCCGAAGCCGGATTGTTGCCGCGCACCCACGGCAGCGCATTATTCACGCGCGGCGAAACCCAGGCGCTGGTCGTAGCGACATTGGGCACGGGCGAAGACGAACAACGCATCGATTACATCACCGGCGAAGCGCATGAAAGTTTCATGTTGCATTATAACTTCCCGCCATATTCGGTCGGCGAAGTCGGCCGGATGGGCGTTCCCGGACGCCGCGAAATCGGCCACGGCAAATTGGCCTGGCGCGCGATTCGCCCGTTATTGCCGCCAAAAGAAGCATTCCCATACACGATTCGCATCGTGTCGGAAATCACCGAATCGAACGGATCGTCGTCGATGGCGACCGTTTGCGGTTCGTCCCTGGCGTTGATGGATGCGGGCGTGCCATTGCCTCGCCCTGTTGCTGGTATCGCGATGGGATTGATCAAAGAAGGTTCGAAATTCGCGGTTATCACCGACATTTTGGGCGACGAAGATCATTTGGGCGATATGGATTTCAAAGTGGCGGGTACATCGAACGGTATCACCGCGTTGCAAATGGACATTAAAATCACCTCGATCAACGCGGAAATCATGAAAGTCGCATTGACCCAGGCGAAAGATGGGCGTTTGCACATCCTTGGCGAAATGGCCAAAGGTTTGGGATCGGCGCGCGAAGGCGTCAACCAAAACGCGCCGCGCATCACCTCGTTCCAAATTCCGCGCGATAAAATCCGCGAAATCATCGGCACGGGCGGCAAGGTCATTCGCGAAATCTGCGAAACGACCGGCGCAAAAGTGGATATCGAAGATGACGGTACAATCAAGGTGGCGGCAGTCGATCAAAAAGCCGCCGACGCCGCGATCCAATGGATCAAAGGCATTGTCGCCGAACCTGAAATGAACGCCGTGTACCAAGGCAAAGTCGTGAAAACCGTTGAATTCGGCGCATTCGTCAATTTCATGGGCAGCCGCGACGGTTTGGTGCATATCAGCGAATTGGCGCCGCAACGCGTCGCGCAAACCACCGACATCGTCAAAGTCGGCGATCAAGTTTGGGTCAAGGTTGTCGGTTTCGACGATCGCGGCAAAATCAAATTATCCATGAAGCAAGTCGATCAAGCGACCGGCAAGCCATTGGAAATGCAAAAAAAGGCCGCTAGCTAATTTTGCGGCAACCGAGTAAAAAGGGCGGGTAACACCGCCCTTTTTTTATGGAGAAAATATGGCCGCCATCCAGCCGACAAATATCCAGGCGCAATACAAAGACATTCTGGTCAAGGCGCAACAAACCGAAAACGGGATTGCGGATGTGAAAATTTTTCTCTCTGCCAAAAAATCCGCCAATCAAAACGCGCAACTGGCAAAAGCCGCCGAAGCCGCGATCAAAGGCAAAGTGAATTTAAAAGATTTGGATATGTCCTGGGCCACGCCGTTTCAAACGCGCGTATACCGCGAAATGGTAAAAATAAAACCCGGCCAGGTGATGACTTATGCGGAATTGGCCAAAAAAATCGGCGCGCCAAAGGCATATCGCGCGGTCGCATCGGCCTGCGCCAGGAATAAAATCCCGTTGATCATTCCATGTCACCGCGTGGTGCGCACCGGCGGCGGTCTGGGCGGTTATTCGGCCAAAGACGGGTTGAAAATGAAACGATATTTGTTGAATCTTGAAGGTTATAAAGCCGCTTAGGACAGTGATGAGCATCCAGAAAATATTGCCGATTTTTTATATCGGGCTTTTTACGGTGTTCGATCCGATCGCGTTCGACTTTCTGGTAACCGCCTTGCCGTTGATGGCCAATGATTTACAATCAACCCCCGGCGGTTTGGCCGGGTTGATCGGATATTATTTGTTGGGCGTTGGGTTCGCGCAATTATGGAGCGGGGAATTCGTCGACCGGTATGGACAACGCGTGTCGGTGCGCATTGGTTCCGTATCGTTTTTATTATTCGCATCGTTGGTTGCGTTGACCCAAGATCTTGGATTATGGAACGCATCGCGTTTCGCGATGGGAATGGCGGTTGGATTATGCATTACCGCCGCTTTGTCGTTGGTCAGGGAAAATTACGCGGAAAATGGCGGAAAGATCCTTAGTGTTATTTACGGCGCTGGAAATTTTGTCGGTGTTATTTCGCCCTTATTGGCGGGCGTGATGATCGTGCATTATGGATGGCACAGTGTTTTATGGGCGATTGCGGCATGGGGCATTTTATTGGTGTATGTCGCGTTCATTTTGTTTCCGCGCAGCCGCGATTCAAATCCACAAAAATTTTCCTGGGCGTATTGGATTGATTCTTACAAAAATATTTTATCGGTGCGCGTTTATGTGATTTGGGCATTGCTCAGCGCTTTTGCCTATGGCGCGTTTTTGGCGTTCATCAACGGGTCTTCTTATGTCCTAACCGAAGGATACGGCCTTGGCAGCGCGCAATACAGCTATGTATACAGCGCGATTATCGGCGTATTTGTGATCGGATCATTTTATGCGGAACGGTTTAACCCCGGCGACCGGCTTTTGCGTGTTTTGAAATATTGCGCCCTGGCGATTTGTTTCGCGGCAATTGGGATTGTCACAAATGCCATAACCATACAAAGTCTTTATGTTTTGATCGCCATGATCGCGATTATGTCGTTTGGAACGGCGCTGTTAATTCCCCACGGCATGGCGCTTGCTTTGTTGCCATTCGGCGAAAATAAAGGCAAGGCCAGCGCCGGAATTATTATCATGCATGTTGTTGTGGGCGCGGTGGCCGGATGGGGCGTAACGATCGGCCATAATCCTTATGGTATGATGATTGGCATTGCAATGTTGGTGCAGGCATCGGCGATTTATTGGCTGCTTGGCCAAATAAAACAAATGCCGGCGAATTAAACGTCCGATTAAACGTCCAAATTTTCGACTTGCAGCGCGTTGGTGACGATAAAATCGCGGCGCGGTTCGACCAAATCGCCCATCAATGTGGTGAATACGCCCTCGGCCTCGTCCAAATGCCCGACTTTGACTTGCATCAGGCTGCGGATTTTCGGATCCAATGTGGTTTTCCATAATTGTTCCGGGTTCATTTCGCCCAATCCTTTGTACCGCTGGATCGATTGACCCTTGCGGCCGCGTTCCATCACTGCGGCTGTCAGCGCGATGGGGCCAGTGATGGCGCGCTCGCCTTCGCTGGTGGTCAATATGGCCGGTTTGCCGTATTTCAATTGCAGTTTTTGCGCCATTTCATCCAGGCGCCGCGCATCGTGGCTTTGCAATGTCGGGTAATCGACCCGGTGTGTTTGGGTAACGCCGCCCATGGTGCGGGTGAATTCATATCCGCCGCCTGCAACCGTTGTGCCTTTCCACCCGCGCTCGGCCTCGGGCGACAGCATATCCAGGCGTTTTGCGACATATTCCGCCGCTGCGGTTGCATCCTGGGGCGATAAATTATGTTTGAACACGCCGGCAATCGCCGCCTGTTCCACAACCGGCAAACTGCCGACTTTGGCCGCGATATTGTCGATCAGCGTTTTTGCGGCGCGATCCAATTCCAATTCCGGCGCCAATGTCGATCCGGTCAATTCGGTTCCATCGGCCAATTTCAATTTGATGTTTTCCATGCCGTTGCGCACCAAAAATTCTTCTAACGCACGGTCGTCCTTTAGGTATGTTTCGTTGGTCGCGCGTTTGACCAAATATAACGGCGGCTGCGCGATATACAAAAATCCTTTTTCGATGACTTGCGGCATTTGCCGGAAAAAGAACGTCAAAAGCAATGTGCGGATATGCGATCCATCGACGTCCGCGTCGGTCATGATAACGATTTTATGATACCGGATTTTATCGATATTGAAATCGTCGCGGCCAATGCCGGTGCCCAATGCGGCGATCAATGTGCCGATTTCCGCCGATCCCAGCATTTTATCGAACCGCGCGCGTTCGACGTTTAAAATTTTCCCGCGCAGCGGCAGGATCGCCTGGAATCCGCGGTCGCGCCCCATTTTCGCACTGCCGCCCGCCGAATCGCCTTCGACGATAAATAATTCCGATGCCGCCGGATCGCGTTCCTGGCAATCGGCCAATTTTCCGGGCAATGAATTCATGTCCAGCGCGCCCTTGCGCCTTGTCAATTCACGCGCCTTGCGCGCCGCCTCGCGCGCCAATGCGGCTTCGACGATTTTACCGATGACTTTTTTCGCCTCGGCCGGATTTTCTTCGAACCATTGCATCAACCGTTCGGACGCGACCGATTCCACAACCGGGCGGACTTCGGATGAAACCAATTTATCCTTGGTTTGCGACGAAAATTTCGGATCTGGCATTTTCACCGATAAAACGCACGTCAATCCTTCGCGCGCGTCATCGCCGGTGACGGTGACTTTTTCGCGTTTCGCAATGCCTGATTCTTCGGCATATTTGTTGATCGTGCGCGTCAACGCCGCGCGGAAACCCATCAAATGCGTGCCGCCGTCGCGTTGCGGGATGTTGTTGGTGAAACACAACATCGTTTCATGATACGAATCGTTCCATTGCAACGCCAAATCGAAACTGATCGGGCCTTCTTCGCCATACAGCGATATGGTTTCATGCACCGATTGCTTGCTGCGGTCCAAATATTGCACGAACGCGGAAATGCCGCCTTCGTAATTCAATGTGATCGATTTTGGATCGACACCGCGTTCGTCGTTCAACGTGATGGTAACGCCCGAATTCAAAAACGCCAATTCGCGCAAACGGTGTTCCAATGTCGCGAACGAATATTCGGTCATCGTAAAAATATCCGAAGACACCTTGAATTTAACGCGGGTGCCGCGTTTGCCGTTCGCATCGCCGACAACGCGCAATGGCTGGACGGTTTTTCCGCCTTCGAACCGCACATAATGTTCGCGCCCATCGCGCCAGATGTTCAATTCCAGATAATCGGACAACGCATTGACGACCGAAATGCCGACACCGTGCAAACCGCCGGAAACCTTGTATGAATTTTGATCGAATTTTCCGCCCGAATGCAATTGGGTCATGATGACCTCGGCTGCGGATACGCCTTCTTCTTTGTGGATGTCGACCGGAATGCCGCGTCCGTCGTCTTCGACCGATGCCGCGCCGTCGGCGTGCAAGGTGACGATCAATTTCGTGGCGTGTCCGCCCAAATGTTCGTCGATGCCGTTATCGACCGCTTCGTAAACGCAGTGATGAAGTCCGGATCCGTCGTCGGTATCGCCGATATACATCCCTGGGCGTTTGCGCACGGCATCCAGACCCTTTAAAACGGTGATGGAATCGGCCGAATAATTGGCGGCGACAGGTGCGGTTTCGGGATCGGATTTTGCGGTGTTTTCGGTCATTTTTTGGGCGGTTTTGGCGTTCATGGTCTGCCTCGGTTGAAGTCCAAAAAATATAGCAAAAACCGCCTATTTTTGACAGGAAAAACCGATCTTTAGACGCTTATTTTGCCGCCCTTTACGGCGATAAATTGTGCATCGTTTTCCCACCCTTGAAACAATCCCGGGTCCGCGCCCGAAATCCATGTTTGCACATTCAAGAACAACACCGCTTGCCGCAACGCATCGCGGTGATATGCATCCAAATGCGCGGCCATTTCGTCTAAAATCAAAATGGGCGGACGGCCGGTTTTGATGCGGGTAATGTCTGCATGCGCCAACAGCACCGATAAAACCGCTATTTTCTGCTCGCCCGTGGAACATTCCGATGCCGGACGGTTTTTGATGCCATGATGCGCGCCAATATCGTCCTTGTGCGCGCCAAATTTTGCCGATCCCGTGATTTGATCGCGCCCACGCGATTGCCGCAATTGTTCCGCCAGCCAATCTTGCGCCGCGTTTTGCCCCGAAATACCAATTTGCTGCGCAATCGGGCTGTGCAATTCAATCGTGATCGGGGGAAATGTCGGTGCAAACCCGCCGATTTTTTCATTCAACCGGGCGATATATTGTCCGCGGTTATGGGTAATGGCGCAACTGGATTCCGCCATGGCGCGTTCGACCGCATTCAGCCATCTATCGTCCATCCGCCCCAATTCCAGCAATTTTGCGCGTTCGGCGCGGGATTTTTCCAAAATGTTCAATTGCGGCCAATGATCGGGATAAATCGCGTAAACCAAGCGGTCCAGAAATTTTCGCCGCGCCGACGGCGAATCGACCCAAAGACGATCCATGTCCGGCGTCGCCCAAGCCAGGGTTAAATAATCGCACAGCGAATTTTGACTGGCCGGTTTTTGGTCGATTTGCAAAACCCGGCGGGGCAGGGCGGGATTGGCCGGATCGGAACCGGTGCCCAAACGATGGGTATTATAAGGGGTGGTTAAATCGATAACGGCGGACCAACCCGCAGGCGGTTGCCGCGATGCTGTGGCGAAATCGGACATTTTGGCGGCGCGCATGCCGCGCCCCGGCGCGAATAATGAAATCGCCTCGAGGATATTGGTTTTTCCAGCGCCGTTGGCGCCGGTCAAAACAACACTGCGCCCGTCCAGGCGCAAAACCGTTTCGTTATGATTGCGGAAATTTATCAGACCAAGCCCGGCGATCGCGATTGCGGGCTGAAATCCGGCTTTTTCGGTGGTTTGGACGGTATCCGGCCTTGGGTTGTTCACTGTTTACCGTCACCGTCCGCCGGAATTATACCCGCATCGGCATCAAGACATACAAACTTGTGGTGTCTGCCGGGTCTTGGATAATGGTTGGGCTGGCCGCGTCCGACAATTTGAACTGCGCGCCTTCGGATTCGATTTGTTGCGCGATGTCCAAAAGATAACGCGAATTGAATCCGATTTCGATCGTGTCGGAATCGTATTTCACTTCGATTTCTTCGCTGGCTTGGCCGGATTCGGCCGATTGCGCCGACAATGTCAACGATCCGCCGCTTAGGGACAATTTGATCGAACGGGATTTTTCCGAACTGATGGTGGCCACACGATCGACCGCTTCGGCGAACGATTTGCGGTCGACGACCAGGATTTTATTATTGTCCGCCGGAATGACGCGTTCGTAATCCGGGAATGTTCCGTCGATCAATTTCGACGATAAAACCACATCGTTCAATGCAAAACGGATTTGCGTATCGGATAGTGAAATTTCTACTTCGGCGCCGATTTCATCGATCAATTTGCGCACTTCGCCCACGGTTTTACGCGGGATGATGACGCCGGGAATTTTCGCAGCGCCTTCGGGCAGAGGCATTTCGATACGCGCCAAACGGTGGCCATCGGTTGCAACCGCGCGCAACACCGGCACATCGTTCGATTTGGTGGCATGAATATAAATGCCGTTCAGATAATAACGGGTTTCGTCCTGCAAAATCGCGAAACGGGTGCGATCGATCAGGCCGCGCAATTCCGCCGCAGGCAATTTGAATTTGTGCAGCAGCGGTTTGTTGTCATAAGCCGGGAAATCCGCGACGGGCAATGTGCCCAATGTGAAACGGGAACGTCCCGAACGGATCGACAATTGATTGTCTTTCAATGACAATTCCACTTCGGCGGAATCGGGCAATTTGCGCACGATTTCGTACAATGTGTGCGCGGGGGCGGTTGTGGATCCGTTTTGCGAAACCGATGCGCCGGTTCCTTCGATTACGGTTAAATCCATATCGGTCGCGGTCAGAAACAATTTATCGCCTTCGGCGCGCAACAAAACATTCGACAAAATTGGAATAGTGTTGCGGCGTTCGACAACGCTTTGGACGTGCGCCAAGGCGCCAAGCAAGGCACTGCGTTCGATCGATAGTTTCATGTGTGTTCCCCCGGATGGCGGTGTTGCTCAAAGGAGCTGTTGCTTTAAAAACTAAGAAATTTATAGCAAAAAGCCACAGAATTGTATCGGAAAAACAACAGAAAAAATATCGCCGATACGGTTTTCCATTGGATAAAATAATCCATGAAGGCCATAGAAAAAGGCGGAGATTAAATCCCCGCCTTTTTGAATACAGACCGGCATAAGCAGGCCGATTATTGTTCCAGCATTTTGCGCAATAAATCGACTTCTTGGGCAAATGCGCCGTCGGCCATGCACAAATCCTCGATCTTGCGGACGGCATGCATTACGGTGGTGTGGTCGCGGCCACCGAATTTCCGGCCGATTTCCGGCAATGACCGTTGGGTCAATTGCTTGGCCAGGTACATTGCAACCTGGCGTGGACGGGCGACAACCCGGGCGCGGCGCGGCGAATGCATATCCGACAGGCGGATATTGAAATGATCGGCCACACGGCGTTGGATTTCGTCGATGGTGATTTTGCGGTCTGCCGAACGCAACAAATCGCGCAGCAATTCTTGGGTATTGGGCAGGTTAATATCCCGGCCAACCAAGGTGGAATGCGCCACCAGGCGGTTTAACGCGCCTTCCAATTCCCGCACGTTGCTGCAGATCTTTTGGGCCAAAAATTCCAAAACATCTTGCGGCACTTTTACTTTTAATTGATCGGCTTTGGCTTGTAAAATCGACAGGCGCAATTCAATGTCGGTTGGGTGAATATCGACAACCAAACCCCAACCCAGACGCGAACGCATGCGTTCTTCCAAACCTTCCAAATCGGATGGCGATTTATCGGCCGAAATAATCACTTGGCGGTTTTGATCGACCAACGCGTTGAAAGTATGGAAAAATTCTTCTTGGGTCGATTCCTTGCCGCCGATGAATTGCACGTCGTCGATCATCAATACATCGACCGAACGGAACAAATCTTTGAATGCCACGGTATCTTTGTGGCGCAAGGCGCGGATAAATTGATACATGAATTTTTCCGCCGACAAATATAATACCTTTTTGCCAGGCGTTTTTTTGGTGATATGCCAAGCGATTGCGTGCATCAAATGGGTTTTGCCCAAACCGACGCCGCCATACAAAAACAATGGGTTGAATGGCACTTTTTCCGATTCCGCGACCCGGCGGGCGGCGGCGAACGCCAATTCGTTCGGTTTGCCGACAACAAAATTGTCGAATGTATAGCGCGGATCCAGCGGGGCGCTGATCGACATCAAATCATTGATGTTTTCGATTTCTGTTTTAATTTCGCCCATATCTTTGCCGCCCACAACCGACAGGCTGCGTTTTTTATCTGCTGGTTCGGCGTTGGTGATGGTGATTTCGATCGCTTTGATCATGGGGCATTGTTCGACCCATAATTTGCGCAACCGGTCGCCATAACGCGACAGCACCCAATCGCGCACCGCGCGGTTCGGCGCGGCCATTTGCACCGATGTATTGTTCAATTGCAGCAAATTCAACGGTTGAACCCAGTTTTTATAGGCAACCTCGCCGATTTCGCTGCGCATGCCGGTGCGGACCTTGGTCCACATTTGATTTAATTTCTGGGAATCTATTTCCAAAGCGGGATTGAATGCGTAATTTTGTTCCATGCGCCAAATGTTTTCAGCAGAGCGAGCCATGAGCTTGCCTCCGGGGGTTGATACGAATTGTTTTAGTGGTTGTTTGGAATCGTGTTACGGGAAGGAATGTTTCGAAAGTATAACTGGCCGGTAAAATTATAATTTAGAATCTGGCAATTAAAGAACTTGCCATACGATTTTGTAGCCTTTGTTACACTCACGCTAACCTCCCTGCTGGTTGACGGAACGATCCAAATTCATTTTACTTTTTGATCCGGCGATTAACCAATAAAATTGGTAATCAGTAAAACGCCAGTTCAAACCAAATATCGATTCAAAACCTAATTTGATTTTGCCGCTTTGATTTTTTTCCGGATTAACTTTTTACCCTGTTTCAGAACGGCGCCGATTTTTACTTTCCCGATTCTCGACTTCTATGACGGAAACGCGTTTTTTGTTTTTATGCGTCTCACTTCGATTTTCTCGGGCAGCGTTATCAGGCAGTATCCTAGACGGCATATCGTATATTTTGCGGTATGGTCCGGGGCAAAAATCACATAATCACAGCGATCAAAGCGAACGGCAATCTACAACGGCACCATACAAAAGCAATCACTTTTTTTCGGAAAAAAACAAAAAAATAGTTTGACAAAAAAAATCGCTTATTCCTGAACAGGTTACAAATTCTTCGAATCCTCTTTTCAAAAATGCAAGCGGTATTTGAAAATTTTTTCATTTTTTTGGCGCGATAAAATTTCAAATTTTCGATTGCAAAATATTTTCTGCAACCGCGTTCGCGCGCGCAAAAAATCGGCAATAAAAAAACCGCCCTATCGGGGCGGTTTCGGTATTCTTTTTAAAATCGCGGAAATCCGCCGTTATTTTTTGACGGAGATTTTTTTGACCGCGCTGTTCAGGCGCGAAATTTTGCGCGATGCGGTGTTTTTCTTCAAAACGCCTTTTGTCACGCTGCGTTGAATTTGCGGTTTCGCCGCTTTCAATGCTTCGTTCGCTGCCTTGGCGTCGCCCTTTTTAACGGCAAGCTCTACTTTTTTGATTGCAGAACGCATTTTCGAAGAACGAGCCGAATTGATAACGCGGCGGCGTTCGGAAACGCGGGCGGCTTTTTTCGCTGATTTGGTGTTGGCCATATGTCGTAAACCTTAATATTTTTGTTTAAATCAGGGGGTTTTTTAGGCGTAATGCGCTGTTTTGTCAAGCGCAATAGCAAAAATAAAAGAGGCGAAAATGCCCCTTTTATCTGTAAAAACGGCAATTTTACTGATTCTTGAACCCGGCGGGGCGTTTATCGATAAAAGCCTGCATGCCTTCTTTTTGATCATCAGTCGCAAAACAGGCATGGAACAGACGGCGTTCCAAATGCACGCCTTCGGCCAATGACGATTCAAACGATTTATTGATCGCTTCTTTGATCATGTACACGCTTGGGCGGGATTTGCTGGCGATAATCTTGGCGGTTTTGATGGCTTCGTTGCGCAATTCGGCCAATGGCACGATCCGCGCGACCAAACCGGCGCGTTCGGCTTCGACCGCATCGATCATCCGGCCGGTCAGGCACATTTCCATCGCTTTGGATTTGCCGACCGCGCGGGTCAAACGTTGCGTTCCGCCCGATCCAGGGATAATGCCCAGATTAACCTCCGGCTGGCCGAATTTTGCGTTATCGGCGGCGATAATGAAATCGCACATCATGGCCATTTCGCATCCGCCTCCAAGGGCGAATCCGGAAACGGCGGCAATCACTGGTTTGCGGCATTTGGTAACGCGTTCCCAATCGCGGGTGATGTAATCTTCTAAATAAACGGTCGAAAAGCTTTTGGCTTGCATTTCTTTGATGTCGGCACCGGCGGCAAACGCCTTGTCGCTGCCGGTGATAACGATAGCGTCGATTTGGTTGTCGAAATCGCAATCTTCCAATGCCCAGCCAAGTTCCGTGACCAGCGCCGCGTTCAATGCGTTCAAAGCCTGCGGGCGGTTGAATGTGATGACGGCGACATTGATGTCGGTCATTTTTTCCAAAATAATATTCTGATAGGCGTCGCCGCGCGGCGTTGCGTCGATTTTCAATGCGGTGTTGGACATGACAGGAAACCTTGGGACGGGGTTGTGATGAAAGGACTATACAATATAAAGACTAACGAGATTAGCCCGAAAATGGTTTATATTCGATTAATGGCTAAAAAAACGTTGTGATATAATGGGTTAGGGATGGTTGGTATTACAGCTGGCATTCGGGGCAATAATAAGTGCTGCGCCCGCCTTGGGTGAATTTTTCGATGACTCCTTTGCACGCGCGTTTTGGACAATATTTTCCGGCGCGGTCATACACCGCAAATTCATTCTGAAAATTTCCCAAATTGCCGTCCGACTGCACATAATCGCGCAACGAACTCCCCCCCGCCTTGATCGCTTTTTGCAAAACTTTTTTAATCGCCTTGACCAAGTCGGCGCATTCGGCGGATGTCAAACTGCTTGCCTTGCGGCGCGGATCGATTCCGGCATAATACAAAGATTCCGACGCGTATATATTGCCAACGCCGACAACGACACGTTGATCCATAATCGCCAATTTAACGGCGATCTTTTTTTTGAAACGCAATTTTTCAAACAGCGCCTTGCCGGTAAAATATTTTTCCAGCGGTTCAAACCCAAGCGTTTTAAACAATTTATAATCGGCGATTTTGTCGGTTGCGGTCAAATCCATCATTCCAAACCGGCGCGGATCGTTGAATGCGATATGCGCGCCACGTTTTATTGATACCAAAACATGATCGTGTTTTTGGGGTTTTGCGTATTGGTCCGCGCCGATAACCGCCATCCGCCCGGACATGCCCAAATGGATGATCCAAGTTTCGTTTTTGTCCAATTGCATCAATATGTATTTCGCGCGCCGCGACAGGCCGGCAATGCGCCGCCCGGTCAATTTTTGCGCCATATTTTTGGGCAATGGCCACCGCAAATCGGCGCGCCGCACGGTTGCGGCCGCGATCACTTGCCCCGACATGATTTTGGCAAGCCCGCGCATGGTCGTTTCGACTTCGGGTAATTCCGGCATGTCGAAGTATATAGCATATATTGCGCGTTCCGATTATAATAATTTCATGCCTAAACCCGCATCCCGAATGGCCGATTTCGGTTATGAAAAAATTCCAATCTCCGATAAACCCGCGCGGGTAACCGGATTGTTTTCCGGCGTTGCGGAAAAATACGACGTGATGAACGACGTCATGAGCGCGGGCGTGCATCGTCTTTGGAAAAATTATTTCGTCGGCATGATCGATGTTGCCGAATATCCGCATTTGCTGGATGTCGCGGGCGGCACCGGCGATATCGCGTCGCGTTTTCTGGCCAGGGGCGGAAAAAAATCCACCGTCGCCGATCCAACCCAAGCCATGATGGATCAGGGAAAAATAAAACATTCGGATAAAAATATCGAATGGGTTTGCGCCCCGGCGGAATCGTTGCCGTTCGATGACAATGCGCACGGATGTTATACGATTTCGTTCGGTTTGCGCAACGTCACCGACATCGACGCCGCACTGGCCGAAGCGCACCGCGTACTGCGTCCGGGCGGACAATTTTTGTGCCTGGAATTTTCGCGCGTGCAATGGCCGGTTTTGGACAAAGCCTATGAAATATACGGCGACCGGATTTTACCGATGATGGGGGAAATTGTCGCAAACGACCGCCCGGCTTATCAATATCTGGTCGAATCGATCCGCCGTTTTCCGCCACAACAGGAATTGGAATCGAAAATGCGCAATGCCGGTTTCGAATGCGTCCGGCATATCAATTTATCGGGCGGAATTTGCGCGATTCATCAAGGGTTTAAAGTGTAAAATGCGGACGGTGGAGCGGTCAGGGTAACTCTTTACACTCTGCGCTCTACACTCTAAACTAAGCCTTATGCTTAAAGGCAAAAAAATACTATTGATCATCACCGGCGGTATCGCGGCATATAAATCGCTGGATCTGATCCGCCGTTTGCGCGATTTGGGCGCGGATGTGAATTGCATTTTAACGCGCGGCGGCGCGGAATTTATAACGCCGCTTGCGGTGTCGTCGTTGTCCGGCAAACAAACGTATACCGATCTTTTTTCACTAAAAGACGAAGTCGATATGGGGCATATCCGCCTGTCGCGCGAATCCGATTTGATTATCGTCGCCCCGGCGACTGCGGAAACCATCGCCAAAATTGCAATTGGCCGCGCCGACGATTTGGCCACAACGGCTTTGTTGGCGTCCGATAAACCGGTTGCGGTTGCGCCGGCGATGAATGCGCAAATGTGGCTGAATCCGGCGACACAGCAGAATATGGAAATTATACAATCGCGCGGTATCCACCGCATCGGCCCGAACGCGGGCGATTTGGCGTGCGGCGAAACCGGCGATGGCCGCATGGCCGAAGTATCCGAAATCACCGCCTGGTGCGCACAGTTTTTTGCCAATCAAAACCGCCTGAATGGCGTAAAAATATTAATCACCGCAGGGCCGACATTTGAAAAAATCGATCCGGTGCGGTTTATCGGCAACCGGTCGTCTGGGAAACAAGGTTATGCGATTGCCCATGCCTGTGCCATGGCGGGGGCGGATGTGCATTTGATTTCAGGGCCGGTGGCATTGCGTCCGCCCGCCAATTGCAAACTATACCCCGTCGAATCGGCCGCCGATATGGCATTGGCCGCGCAAAATATTTTACCTGCCGATGTCGCCATATGCACGGCGGCGGTCAGCGATTGGGCGCCGGAATCTTTGGCCGCGAAAAAAATTAAAAAACAGCCCGGTTCGGAAAAATGGCAAATAAATTTGCAAAAAACACCGGATATTTTGGCGCAAATCGCCGCACCGTCGAACAAACGGCCAAAATTGGTGATCGGTTTTGCCGCCGAAGATGAAAATATGCTGGATAACGCCGCGCAAAAAAGAATCTTGAAAAACTGCGACTGGATTTTGGCCAACGATATTGGTAAAAACCCATCGATTATGGGCGGCACGGAAAATCAAGTTGTTTTGATCGATCAAAACGGCGCCGATGCCTGGCCGATGATGCATAAAAACGAATTGGCCGCGCGGTTGGTGGATCGCATCGCGGGCGAAATGCAAATAAATTCCGCCCCATCCGCGATTCGGCGGGATGGAAAAAACGCAAACAGCCGGAATACAGACAGAAAGGCGTCATAACATGACCGACAAAATCACAGTGAATATTCAAAAATTGCCGCATGCGCAGGATTTGGATCTGCCGAAATACGCGACCGCCGACAGCGCGGGTATGGATTTGATGGCGGCGGTGGACGCGCCGGTTATTCTGGCGCCGATGCAGCGCGCCATCGTACCGACCGGGATCGCCATTGCGTTGCCCAAAGGATTCGAAGCGCAAGTGCGCCCGCGTTCCGGTCTTGCCGCGAAAAACGGCATTACGGTTTTAAACGCGCCCGGAACGATCGATGCCGATTACCGCGGCGAAGTCGGGGTGATTTTGGTCAATTTGTCGAACGAGCCGTTTACGATCACGCGCGGCATGCGCGTTGCGCAAATGATTTTGGCCGCTTATTGCCGCGCCGAATGGCAATTGCAAACCAGTCTGGATGAAACGGCGCGCGGCGCGGGCGGTTTCGGATCGACCGGCGTTGCCGCTTAACGGTTGCGGTGCTCAGTGACGGTGACCAGTTCCCCATTTTCCATTTGCCGATTTTTTAACGCCGTGCATTGCCGCCGGGTATTGCCGCTGTTGGCGATCATTTTTATTTTGGCGTTTGTACCGCCGGTATTTGCCGCAAAATCCGCCGATGCGCCGCCGGGATTGCCGATTCCGCGTTTTGTATCGTTAAAATCGGACAAGGTGCATTTGCGCGTGGGCCCTGGCAAAGATTATCCGATCGAATGGGTGTATGTGAAACGCGGCTTGCCCGTCGAGGTGATCGCGGAATACGACACCTGGCGTAAAATACGCGATACCGAAGGCGCCGAAGGATGGGTGCATCAACAATATTTATCCGGCCGCCGCATGGCGGTGACAATTCCCGAAATTCAACCGCTGTTGCGTAAGGACGATGAAAAATCGCCCCCATTGGCGCAATTGGAATCGGGCGTTGTGGTGCGGCTTTTGGAATGCGATGCGGCCTGGTGCAAAATCGAAGCGGCTGGATTCCGCGGTTTCGTCAAACGCACCGGTTTGTGGGGCATTTACCCAACCGAACAGAAAATCGAAGATTGATGTTTTTCCGCCCGGTTATCTAGGCGGATTTTTTCTTCAGGCGGATAGTAACCTGGACTTTGTCGATTTCCATGCCTTCGGGCAATGGCGGCAATTTGCCGAATTCGACGTCTTTTACCGGAATATCCATCAATCCATGCCCCGAAGGCAGGATAAAATGATGATGGTCTTCAACGCGCGTGTCGAAATAAGTTTGCGCCGAATGGCCTTGGATTTCGCGCAACAATCCGGCGCCCACGAATTGGTTCAATGTGTTGTAAACGGTGGCCAACGATATGCGCAAACTGGATTCGCGCACCTCGCGGTGCAATTGTTCCGCTGTGATGTGACGGTTGCCTTGTTCGAATAAAATTTTCGCCAAAATCACGCGTTGGCGGGTTGGCCGCAAACCGGCGCGTTTCAAATCTTCGACCAATTTGGAATAGGCGAAGGGATGGGCGCACATGAATTCGTTGTTGATGTCCATTAATCCCCGCTTTGAATCCGTTCCACAAGCTGTTTGACCGTGGGCACGAATCCGTTGGCGTAAAATGGGTCCGTTGCAAACCTGTATGCGTTGTGACCCGCGAACATCAATTGATCGTCCACGCGGTCGCTGTGCGATATTTCCTGCAATGTTTTTTGAATGCAAAAACTGCGCGGGTCGGCTTTTTTGCCCGTTGTACCTTCTTCGTTTTGCGCCCAATTGCTGAATCCGCATGCCGACAAACATCCCATGCATTCGATTTGGTCGGTTAAAATCTGCTGTTCGCGTTCCGGCGTCACAAAAATCAATGTGGTATCCGGCGTGCGCATCGCATTGGTGAATCCGTTCGCTATGTATTTTTCCGCCTGCGATTTATCGTCCGGCGTGACATATACCTTGCGTCCGCGCGCGCCGACGGCTAATTCCGCGGTATGGTCGCCGACCGGCACCGCGCTGTATGGCACCTGGTGCGCAGATCGTTGTTTCAATTCTTCTAAAAATGGATTGCTGACGGCGGATGAATAAAATCCAGTCGGACTGAACCGGTTTAAATACACATCGCCCGGTTTCAATTCCAACAGCCGTTTTTTCCAAGCATCCGAAATAGGGCTTTCTTTGGTCAAAAGCGGCCTTGTGCCGAATTGAAACCCGATCGGGCCGATTTCCGGATTGTCCAGCCAATGTTCCCATTCGCGCAACGCCCAAACGCCGCCCGCCATGATGATCGGGGTGTGATGCAGGCCGAATTCGTTCATTTGCTGGCGCAATTCAACGATACGCGGATACGGATTTTCCGGTTTTTTCGGATCTTCGGAATTGGACAGGCCGTTATGGCCGCCGGCCAACCACGGGTCTTCGTATACAACCGCGCCCAACCAATCGCTGAATTTGTGATAAGCGCGTTTCCACAACGCGCGGAACGCGCGCGCAGACGATACGATCGGCAAATAATGCGCTTCGTAATGCGCGCAAATTTCCGCGATTTTATATGGCATGCCGGCGCCGCAGGTGACGCCGTCGATCAATCCCTTGCCGCCTTCGAACACGCCGTGCAAAATCCGCTCGGCTCCGCCCATTTCCCACAAAATATTCATATGAATGCGCGCGTGCGGTCCCGCGATATCGCGCGCGACCTTGGCTTGGTAAATTCCGCCGCTGATCGAATATTCCATCAATTCATTGTGCCGTTCGCGGCGCGTTTTGCCGCGATATATTTGCGGAATAATTTTTCCCGAAGCATCGCGCGTGTCAGCGTTGACGCCGGAAAATGTGCCGATGCCGCCCGCCGCCGACCAGGCGCCGGAACTTTCGCCGTTGGAAACCGAAACGCCCTTGCCGCCTTCGATCAGAGGCAAGGATTCTTTTTTACCGATAACTAAGGGTTTTAATGCCTTCACCGCAAAACCCCTTAATATTGATGAACCGGCGTCAATGGCACGGCTTTGTTGTTCAAGATCGGCTCCATAGACAAAGCGGCGCGCAAATCGTCCGCGTTGCCGTTGTTGAATTGATTTTCTGTCAAAATCTGGCGCGGCGTGGTTTCCGTCAAATAATAGGCGTTGTTCAAATCGTCGCGTTTGGAAATAATCGCGCCTTTGAATGCACCGCCGCCGAATAATCCCGATGCCTTGGCGTAAACATAAACGTCGGATGCCAAATCGGGCGCTGTTTTGGCCGCGCCCAACCCGGCGCCGATAGGGCCCAATGCGATGCTGACGTCGGCGCCCAATTTAAATTGATTTTTCAAAACGGAATCCAGGCCTTTTTGGGTCATAATCAAAAACAACGTTTCGGCCGATTCAACGCCGATCTGCAATCCGAAACTGCCGCCGACCATGTTGTAAAACGCGGGATAACCCCACGATCCGTCGGCCTGGCGAACCAAAACGATCCCGGTGCCGCCTTCGCCGCCGACCAAAAACGCGCCTTTAACCAATTTTGGGAATACCATAACGCCTTTGGCTTGGGCCAATAAACCGCGCACACCGGTGAAATCGGGGCTGTTTACAATCGCTTCGACGCTGGTGCGCGACCGGCTGACGATTTCTTGGGCGGATAGTTGATTTTTTTCCGACTCGGACTGCGCGGTATCGGTATTGGTTGTAACGCATCCCGTTAGCCACAAAAAGGCGGCAAAACATAAAAACAGGGACGTAAAATTGGCGGCGCGCATAATATACCTCATGAAAAAATATAAATCCGAATGGGGTCTTGGCAATCCGCCTTCTATAGCATAGATTCCCAAATCAAATCCACCCCTATAAACTTAGGTATTATGCCCAAATTGCCCGTTGATTCCCCGCCAAATATCCCCCCGAAATTGCAAGATTTCCGGGATTTTTTACCAGACCTGCCGTCCGCCGATTCGGCCTGCGCCACAAAGGCTTTGGAATTTGCTGGAAAATTCGAATATTCCGCCGAAGATACGCAAAAAACCATTTGGATGTCATCGGCGCAATCGCGTTTTCCGGCGCGGTTGAATCACCCCCGTTTGGCGATATTCGCATCGCACTATCATCATTCATCGGATCAAGAACGCCAATCGGTCGAGGCGGCCATCGCCGATCTTGTGTCGATGCGCGGATCGACGCCCGCTTTGTGCGAAAAACTGGATTGCGATTTGCGCGTATATGAAATGAATTTGCAATCGCCTGCGGGCGATGCCGCGTATGGCGCGTTGCAAACGCCGGAATCGTGCGCGTTGTCGATGGCGTATGGAATGATGGCGGTTGAATCGGGCGTTGAATGTTTGATTGTTCGCGCAATTGGCGCGGGCGCGGCGGCAGCGATGCAATCGTTGCGGCAATTGTGTTTCGGCGACGGACATGGTTTGAACGCGCCGGCGCTGCGATCGCTGGATAAATTTCGCGCGCAAAATCCGCGCGCCGATTTTCTCGATTGTCTGGCGTTTGCGGGCGGACGGGAAATCGCGGCGGTGGTTGGGGCAATTTTGGCCGCGCGCATGGCGAAA
Organism: uncultured Alphaproteobacteria bacterium; assembly: GCA_964458615.1. Lineage (GTDB taxonomy): Bacteria > Pseudomonadota > Alphaproteobacteria > SHNJ01 > SHNJ01 > SHNJ01. The sequence continues at coordinate 9,686 of CAYWJR010000010.1, read as the reverse complement.
ATCCCGGTTATTGTCGATGGGTACGATGCCGCGTGCGCGGTATCGGGGCTTGCAAATTTGCGGCCAAATATTTTAGGCCATTGTTTGGCGGTTGTCGGTTCGCCCGCGCAATCGTGTCAACTGCATGGCCAATTCGGGCAAATTTCCGTATCCTTGGGCGATGAATCGGCATTTACCGTATTGTCGTTTTTGCAATCTGTGGCGCAGCAGCAAAAATCGGCCTTACTCGCTGGCGTGCAATAACTGCCCGTCGCGCCGGGCGCGATTCATCATTTGCAGGAAAAAATAACCCGCGCCGATCATGCCCAATATATTTAAACCTATCGCTTTGGCCATGTGATTCCAGTCCATGACTCCATGCAACATAACGCCGCGCATGCCTTCGAATATGTGCGCGGTCGGCAGGCACCAGGCGATGGCTTGTAAAAAATCCGGCAACGTGGCGATCGGGTAATAAACCCCCGCTATGGGCGATATGATGAAAATCATCGTCCAGGCCAGATTTTCGGCGCCCAACCCGGCGCGCAGCAAAAGACCGCAAATCACCAATCCCAGCCACCATCCCATGACCATCAAATTGATAAAAAACAGCATCAATGGGAAACCAAGCGTGAAAATGGAATAATCGTAAAACGGAATCGCCATTAACATCGCCGGCAAAACCCCCACGATCACACGCAACAATCCGATGCTGAATAAACTGATGACATATTCATAAGGCCGCAAGGGCGATACGAATAAATTCACTAAATTGCGCGACCACATTTCTTCTAACATCGAAACCGAAACGCCCAATTGGCTGCGGAAAAAAACATCCCACAACAACACCGCGCCCAACAATAAACCGGTCGCTTGCGCGATCAGGGAACTGTTGGTCATAAGGAATTTTGTCAAAAATCCCCAAATCACCAAATTCAAAAACGGCCAGTAAATGATTTCGAACAACCGCGCCCACGAATTGCGCAGCAAATATAAATGCCGGTAAATAATCGCCATCACGCGGCGCGGCGAAAAAGACGGGTTATGCGGCATCGTCGATGTCATCCATTTTTGGGCCTTGGCGGGCGATGGTTAAAAACACTTCTTCCAAATTTTGCCGGCCGTGTTTTTCGATCAATGCGGCGGGCGATCCTTGGTCGACAATTTGTCCGGATTTCAACATGTAAACATGATCGCACATCCGCTCCACTTCGGCCATGTTGTGCGACGCCAAAACGATGGTGGCGCGCCGCGCGGCGCAATAATTTTGCAAATATCCCCGCAACCAATCGGCGGTGTCGGGATCCAATGATGCTGTCGGCTCGTCCAATAAAATCAAATCGGGTTTGTGCAATAATGCCTTGGCGACGCTGACACGGGTTTTTTGACCCGATGACAGGCGGCCATAGCGCCGGTCGATAAAACCGCCCAGGCGTAAATCGTCGGTTATTTCAGCAATTCGTTCGCGCAAATCCGGCACATTGTATAACCGCCCAAAAGTCAATAAATTCTGCCGCACCGTCAATCGCGCGGGCAAATCGACGTAAGGCGATGAAAAGCTCATTCTTGGCAGCGCCGCATAACGGTTCAACAGCATGTCGGCGCCGAAAATATCGATCGTTCCGGATGTCGGCGTGACAAGACCAAGCAGCATCGAAATAGTGGTGGTTTTCCCAGCGCCGTTCCCGCCCAGCAATGCGACAATTTGTCCTTGTTTCAAATCGAATGAAATTCCATCGACGGCTTTGAAATCGCCGTAATATTTGGTCAAATTCTTGACGCTTAGAATGGTTTGGGGGATGGTCGGTGCGGAATCTGTCGGCATGCAATTTTTCAAAAAATATGCTAGGGTGCGGTCTTGCTTATATATAGGCGCGGGAAAATAAAAACAATGGCCGAACCATACGATTTGACATATTTGCAGGATCAGTCGCATTCCATCCGCCTGAAAAGCATCTTAACGCTGCGCTGGCTGGCGACGTTTGGGCAAATCGCCGCAATCGCCGTTGTTGCATGGATATTGCGCTTCGATTTACCGATTTTGGCGATGGCGCCTTTGGTCGGGGTGTCGTTGGCGTCGAATGCGTATTTGCAGTGGCGGTCGGCGCAACCAAGATTGCGCGAATCCGAATTGGTTTTTTATTTGCTGTTCGACACCGCGCAATTGACCGCGATGCTGTATTTATCTGGCGGTTTGCAAAATCCTTTTGCGGCGATGATTTTAATTTATGTCACGGTCGCGGCGGCGGTTCTATCGCCGCGCGGCGTTGTCGCGGTGTGCGTATTCGCCTTTTTCAGCCTTACGTTACTGGCTTTCAGCCACGATCCATTGCCGTGGCGCGGCGGCGGATTATTGCTGGATCGTTTATACAGCTGCGGCGTTTGGGCATCGTTGATGATCGCGGCGGCCTTTATATCGATTTGCGTCGGGCGTTTGGTGCGGGATGTCCGTCAAATGTCGCGCGCGTTGACGGCAACGCAACAAGCATTGGCGCAAGAACAGCGTCTTTCGGCGGTGGGCAGTTTGGCGGCGGCGACCGCGCATCAATTGGGAACGCCGTTGAACACCATCACCCTGATCGCGCACGATTTTCTGGATCAATTTCCGCCCGGCCATGCGTTGCGCGCCGACGTTGAAATGTTGTGCCAACAATCCCGCCATTGCAAAGATGTTTTGGGTGATTTAGGCAGAAACGCAAAAATAATGGCCAGCCCCGCGATGACTGCGCCGCATTTGCCGCTGCATGCGCTGGTTAATATGGTGGTGGACGATCATAAATTGCAGCGCCCCGGTATCCACATCGATATGCATTCTACGGAATCTGCCGATAACGATTTGGTTGTTTTGCTGCGGCCTGAATTATTGCATGGTCTGGGCAATATCGTGCAAAACGCCATACAGCACGCGGCGCATAACGTGGTGATAGAATGGGAATGCGACGGCGAATATTTGCGCTTGTTGATTTCCGATGATGGCGCGGGGTTCCCGCCTGAATTGATCCCGGCCTTGGGCGAACCATATGTGCAACGCATGGCGCGCCGCGATGGGATGGGGTTGGGCATATTTATCGCCAAGACGTTGTTTGAAAAAATGCACGGCGATATAATTTTTTCCAACGCCACGGACGGCGGCGCGGAGGTAAGCATTCGTTTGCCCCTGTCGTCGATTGTGCCGGCGCAGCCGCAAAAAATATTTAAATCATCCGATATTGCAGCATGACGGAGCATAAGCCGATGAATGAAAAATCCTTATTGATCGTCGAAGACGATGTGGCGTTGGGGCAAAGATTGCAGCAATCGATGCAAAAACGCGGTTTTTCCGTCACGCTGGCGCATAATGTCGAACAATCGGTCGCTGCCGCGCAAAATGCGCCGCCGCAATATGCGTTGATCGACATGCGGCTCGGCGATGGCAGCGGATTGGATATTGTAAAAATTCTGCGGCAATCCAGGCGCGACGCAAAGATCGTGATTTTGACCGGTTATGGAAATATCGCAACCGCGGTCGCCGCGATCAAAATCGGCGCGGTCGATTATTTGGCCAAACCCGCCGATCCCGACGCGATCGCCGCCGCTTTGTTGAATGCCGATGGCACGGCGCCGCCTGTGCCGCAACAACCTATGTCCGCCGACCGGGTGAAATGGGAACATATTCAGCGCGTTTATCACGAATGCGGCGGCAATATTTCCAAAACCGCGCGGCAGTTGAATATGCATCGCCGCACGTTGCAAAGAATTTTGCAAAAACACGCGCCGCACGAAAATGCGCCGGATCCAAACGGCGATTGATTCATGCGGTTTTTATTTCATAAACCCCGTGTTCCAGACCGCATGACGGTTTTCGCAATCGGCGATATTCACGGATGCGCCGCGCATTTGCGCCAAATGCATGAAAAAATATGGCGGCATGCCGCGCAATTTCCCGACAATAAAAACATCATCGTGTATCTGGGCGACTATATCGACCGCGGCGCGGATTCAAAGGGCGTGATCGATGAATTGCTGGCGCCGCCGCCTTCCGGATTTGAAAAAATATATATCAAAGGCAATCATGAACAAATGCTGTTGAATTATATATCCGGCGCGGCGCATGCGCAATCATGGCTGGATTATATCAATGGCGGACGGGCGACCATTGAATCTTATGGCGCGGCCGCCGTGGGAAATTTTCCGGATTACAACAAGACGGTCAGTGAATTTATAGCGGCAATTCCGCCGATTCATTTGCAGTTTTATAAAAACTTGAAAATGTTTTTTGAAATCGGCGATTATTTTTTTGTCCATGCAGGCGTGCATCCGAACCGGCATTTGCACGATCAATTGGACGACGATATGTTGTGGATTCGCGAGCCGTTTTTATCGTCCGGCAAAAATATGGGTAAAATAGTCGTTCATGGCCATACCATCACGGCGCATCCCGACAAACATCCGCATCGCATCGGTATCGATACCGGCGCGTATTGGAGCGGAAATTTGACCGCGCTGGCGTTGCGCGGAAAATCCCAGGAATTTATCCAGGTATCGATAAAACAATAAAATGAATTATGGCTGGCGGGGGCGGCCGATACGCACGATCAGTTCGCGCGCGCGGCGGAAAACGCCGGTGCCTTGCTGTTGGAAAATTTTGTCTTGTAATTTCGGATCTAAATAACCCGGTTTGCGTTGGCCAACTTCGCCGTCATCGTCCGGAGTTGCTTTTTTGCCGGTGTTTTTTTTACCGGCGTTGCCGCCAGTGAATCTGTCCGGTTGGTGATGTTGGTTGGCCGGGGCGTTCGGATCGGTCCAATGAAAAAGATTTTGAATAGGCTGGGTTCCGCCATTCACGACGACCCTTTGGCCGGGCAATTGCAAATCTGTTTTTAATCCAGGCGGGCGACGCACAGGACGGAACATAAAACTCTCCTGAGGACTGATTTCCAGATACAACCCTAGCGGACAAAGACTGTTTCCGTCAATACGGGGGGTTGTAGGCGATATAAACAAAAACCTCAAAATCATATCCTTTTAAACGACAAAACCGATCATATTGTTTCCTAAATGACAATATTGCGGTACCGGAAATATTGTTTGGCAACGGCTTATATGGTATATGCCGCAATGTCTTATTCAGAAAAATATCGATTGGAACGATCCATATGCAGGTTTTAGTCACCGGTTGCGCCGGATTCATCGGGTATCATTTGACCCAATCTTTGTTGGCGCAAGGCCATGCCGTGGTTGGGCTGGACAACATGGCAACCGGCAGCAGAACAAGTCTTGGGATTTTATCGCAAAATCCGAAATTCTATTTTCTCGAGGCCGACGTGGCCAAACCATTGCCGAAAATGCCGAAATTGGACCGGATTTACAATTTCGCCTGTCCGGCATCGCCGCCGCATTATCAACGCGATCCGGTGCAAACCTGGAAAACGTCGGTTTTGGGCGCGATGAATATATTGGATCTGGCGCGCGATCAACAATGCGTTGTGATGCAGGCATCTACATCCGAAGTGTATGGCGACCCGCAACAACACCCGCAAAATGAAAATTATGTCGGCCATGTCAATCCGATCGGCATCCGCGCCTGTTATGACGAAGGCAAGCGCGCCGCCGAATCTTTGTTTTTCGATTATAACCGGTCTTATGGCGTTGCGATCAAGGTGATCCGCATTTTCAACACCTATGGCCCGTTCATGCACCCGGATGATGGCCGCGTGGTTTCGAATTTCATCAATCAGGCGTTGCGCGGCCAGCCATTGACGGTTTACGGCAACGGCGAACAAACGCGGTCGTTTTGTTATATCGACGATCTCATCGACGGCATCAATAAAATGATGGAATCGCCATCCGATGTGACGGGGCCGATCAATTTGGGCAATCCGCAGGAATTCACGATGTTGCAATTGCTGGAAAAAGTCCGCGCCATGACGCAATCGCAATCGCCCGTCATCAATAACCCATTGCCGCAAGACGATCCGGCGAAACGCCGCCCCGATATTGCTCGCGCCCAAAAAATATTGGGATGGGAACCGAAAGTGACTTTGGACGAAGGATTGCGCCGCACTATCGATTATTTTTCCGGCCTGCATAATGGCGCGGATCAGACGGGAAAACGCGCCCATGCATAAACACCAAAAATTTCTGCAAAATTACATCGGCCATCATCAGGCGGCGTTAAATGAATTGCACACGGCCACGTCGGCCGATTTTTTGCGGCTGGTCGAAATCGCGTCGGCCGCGTTGCGGTCGGGCAAAAAAATAATGCTGTTCGGCAATGGCGGCAGCGCCGCCGAAGCGCAGCATATCGCCGCCGAATTGTCGATTAAATATATGTATGACCGTCCGGCGTTGGCAGGCATTGCGCTAACTACTGATACGTCCGCGATCACGGCGGCTGGCAACGATTATGGATTCGATAAAATTTTCGCGCGCCAGATCGAAGCCATCGGCCAGCCGGGCGATGTGGCGATCGGTTATTCCACATCGGGAAAAAGCCCGAATATATTGGCCGCCTTTCAATCGGCGCGGCAAAGGGGAATTGCGACCGTGGGGTTCACCGGAAAAAACGGCGGCGCGATGAAGGATCATTGCGATGTTTTGATCATCGCGCCATCCGCCTTGACCCCGCATATTCAGGAAATGCATACAATTTTGGGTCACGCATTTTGTGCGGCGGTCGAAGACGAATTGAACGCGGTTCCATACGCCAAATCGCCATGGGGCGTTTAAATTATTCAGCATCAAGAGACGATAAATGACAAAATTAAGCGACGTTTTCAATTTGATTCAAATCCTGGGATCGATCCAAGGGACAAAAATTTTATGCGTCGGCGATTTGATGCTGGATGAATTCGTTTATGGCCGCGTTGACCGCATTTCTCCCGAAGCGCCGATCCCCGTCATGCAATACCAAAGCAACGACGCCATGTTGGGCGGCGCGGGTAACGTGTTGCGCAATTTGGACGCGTTGCAAACCGAATCCGTCTTGGTATCGATTGTCGGCGCCGACGATGCCGCCGTTAAAATCGGCAAATTGGCGGAAAAATTGAATTCGGGGAAAATTATTTCCGTGACCGATTCCACCCGCCCCACCACAACCAAAACCCGTTACGTGTCGGGCAACCAGCAAATGTTGCGCATCGATTGCGAATCGAAACAGGTTGCCGGCGATGTGGTTTTGGACGGTTTGTGGCAAAAAATAAAACCGGTTATTCCAACCGTGAACGCGATTATTTTGTCCGATTACGCCAAAGGCGTTTTGCATCCAAAATTGATCGGGCAAATTATCGCCGCCGCCAGATCCGCGAAAATTCCGGTTCTGGCCGATCCCAAAGGATCGGATTACGCCCGGTATCGCGGCGCAACCGTATTGTGCCCGAATTTAAAAGAACTGGCGCAAGGCAGCGGCAAGCCGGTCGAATCGGAATCCGATATTGCATCGGCCGCGGCCGCGATGATCGAAAAATTGGAGTTGGACGCGATTTTGGTAACGCGCAGCAAGGACGGAATGAGTTTGTTTTTCCGGGGCGGTGAAACGCATCATTTGCCCGCGTTGGCGCGCGAGGTATACGATGTATCCGGCGCCGGCGACACATCGATCGCCATGCTGGCATCGGCGATCGGGGCGGGCGCGTCATTGCTGGATGCGGCGCATTTGGCGAACACCGCCGCCGGAATCGTGGTTGCGAAAATGGGCACGGCCGTTGCCATGCCGTCCGAAATAGACGAAGCGCTTTTGGCGCAACAAGGCCGCAGTCACAGCAAATTATTCGAAACATCGCCGTTGTTGGACCGCGTGCGTGTGTGGCGGCATCAGGGGCATAAAATCGGATTCACTAACGGATGTTTCGATTTGATTCATCCCGGGCATATTTCGTTGCTGCGCCAATCCCGCGCCGCGTGCGACCGGTTGATCGTTGCGATCAATACCGACGAATCGGTCAAAAAATTAAAAGGCCCGTCGCGCCCGGTGCAAAACCAAAATTCCCGCGCGACCGTATTGTCGTCTTTGGATAATGTCGATGCGGTGGTTTTGTTCGGCGAAGACACCCCGATGAATTTGATTCACGCGATCAGGCCCGATGTTTTGGTCAAAGGCGCGGATTACACGGTCGAAACCGTGGTCGGCGCGGATTTCGTGCAATCTTATGGCGGAAAAATATTGCTGGCCAAATTGGAAGAAGGCCACAGCACCACCGGCACGGTCAAAAAAATCGCCGCCGTTTAAACCAATTGCTTCGCTGCCTCGCGCACTTTGTGGTGTACCGTTTCATCCGTGACGGCGGGCGCGGATTTTTCGGCAATCATTCTTCCCCGTAAATCCAAAACTTTTTTTGCGCCCGATTGATTGCCGTCCAGCGCGTATAATTTATCCGCCGCATCAAGTAAGAAGGCGGCCATCTGGTCTTTTGACGGCACTGTTTTGTTGCGGGTTTTGGTGATGTAAAAATCGGCGGTTTGCGCGACAAACAACGCACCATCGTTCAATTGGCCAACCAATTCATCCAGCTGTTTCGTATCGTTTGACAATATTTGATAACGCGGACGGACAAATTGGCCGATATATGCGGCAACGCGCATGTTTTCGGCGATTTGATCCGCTAAAAAACTATATCCGGTCGGCGATGCTGTGGATCGCGCTTTTTTCACCAAGGCATTTTGCAACGCTGTGCCCGCGTCCTCTAAATAAAATCCCAAATTTGGCGCACGAATGGATGGCGGCAAGATCAATGCTTCTAAATCTTTTGTGCGCGAATTCGGCGTTAAAAGCAAACGGGTGAAATCATCTTCAAGCTCGGCAATACGCTCCGATGGTCTTTTGCTTGACGCATAATATGTTGCGGGTTTGTGAGTAATGGTTTGTTCCGTATTTTCTGCCCGCTGGCCGCGCCCGGCGATCATCGCGTCGGCGATTTCTTGCGGCGATTTTCTAAAATTTAAACGCAGAAATTCAAAATAACCGCACAGAATTGGATTTGGAAACGCGCCGTTGTGGGCAAAGCTTTTGGATATGGCGAATAATGTGTTCCGCAACAAATCATGGTCGTTTGCCGGGTTCAATTCCCCCAATCCCATGCCGGACGGTATTTCATAAATTTTCGCCGCCAGCAACCGGATCATCGCGATCGATCCCGTATATAATTCCTTGTCCGCATCCTGCGCCATCGGGTTGTCCGCGATGGCGGCGCGCAAATTGATCGCTTGCAATATCGTGGCATCGAATATTTCGGCGGTTTGTTCGGGGCTTAATGAATAACGATCATTTGCGCCGGAAAAATAAAATGCGTTGATCATGGCTTCGCGCGCCTGCGCGTCATCGCGAACCGATCGCGGCAAATACAAAGGTTTGAACGGGTTTGCGTGCAAATAGGCGTTGTACGCCGCTTCTAAATCGATCAGTTTTCTATCGGCGCCAGATTTCCATGCCGCGGTGACTGCGGCCAATTCCCGGCCTTGATCCAATTCTGTGCTCATACTCGTCTCATCCCAAATTGTAATAAAATTATATTTTTTTATGTTTTTTAGTCTGTGTCGGATTTTTATCCGATCCAGATAGTTTTTTATTTGTATGACACTAATAAGTCAATTTTCATATCAGTATAGAAGCCATGCATAAAACGCATAGACGTGAGATGGCGATGTTATGAGAAGGGGATTGTAATCTAAGGCGATTCGCCCGCGAGCATGGCGAGCATATATACAAAACGTTCGAATCACTGATACAATTA
>CAYWJR010000009.1:6418-39257 GCA_964458615.1 uncultured Alphaproteobacteria bacterium | reverse complement strand
CGAATGTTTCACCGTTGTTACCAGTACCTGTTGTGCTGTTCAATTCCGCCAATTCGCCATCAGTATTCACGGCGTTACCGCTGGTCAACATGATTTTTGCGGTTCCGGAGGATGCAAAATCAGGTGTCGCATAGGTTGTTACCGGGCTGAAGCTGGTTGTTGGAGCAGCAGCGTTACCAGCGCGATCGACTACGTTCGTGCCGCCCAAGGAAACGTCGACGTTGTCGATGGTTCCAACGAAAGCAGCGTTGTTGTTGTCGATTTTATAGCTGGTTGCGCCAGCCGAAGAAGCGCCTTTGGACAATACGGTTGTTGCCGCATCGGTGGAGCCTGCTTCTGGCATGATTTGGTTGGTGACGTCTGTGTTGTCGCCAATCGCAGCCAAAGTCGCGTTGAAGGTCAAGCGCATATCCAAAGCGTTGTTAGCAGCGGCTTTGGTTGCAGCGGTCAAAGCCGGACCGGAATAGGTCGAGCTTAGAGTTTGACGGTTTGTAGAGTTGTTAACAGTGCTCAGGGCAGCGATGCCAGCGATCTCAGGAGAGGTCGCACCGGCAGCGGCCGTGATGCTGAAAGCAGCGCCAGCGCCAACATCGATGAACGATGCGGTTGCGGCAGTTTCAGTTGCACCACCTGGAACGATTACCAATGCGGCACGGTTGGCAGCAAAACCGCCGAATGTGTCGTCCGCAGAAGCGCCAGCGGCTTCGTTACCGCGTGGCAATCCGATAAATACAACTTGGGTTGCGCCGACTGGGGTTGTTAAACCGACAGTCAATTCTTTGGTCGCGCCACCGGCGTTGTTGGTTGTTGTGGTCGCGCCAGCGCGAGCAAAACCGACATAAGCGTTGGAAGAGTTAAAGAACAAAGCGATCAATTCCAAACCGTCCGAGTTGGCGCCTGCGCCAGCTGTAACAGCCAAATTGAAACGTGCGTTCAAGCCGCTCGAGAACGTCGGAGCGCTCGATACGAACGGAGCTTGATAACCAGCGCCGAAGGTTGGTGCGGTATTGGTGGTCGCAACCGCGTTTGCAGAACCTGCAAAACCGGCAACACCCGCCAACAAAGCCGCGCCAAACGCAAAGCGTGTGGTCAGTTTAGTTAGGGATTTCAACATTAAGTTCTCCTAGTGTTGAAGAGGTTGATATTTAATCTGTTCAGGGGGAATCCCCGTTCAGACGATCCCCGGGCGCGAAGCCAAGGGAAGGCGATCGGAAGCCGAAAACCCGCTTAGGATCGCCCTGTTTTGCGTGGCGCATTTCTGCGCGCATTCCAGCAGGGCTTACGGTTTCCGACCAACGCCGTAATACGGCGCTACCCCGCAAAAGCGTTTGATGCTTTTTTGGGATTCAACGGTTATACGTGGTTGGGCATATAATCATACTAACCAAAAATAGGTATGATTCGCCGCGCTGTGGAATACTATCTAACCAATTGTATTTTAATGATTTATTTTTGGTTATACCGGGTCGTTTTTGGGCTTGGAAAATGGGTTTTTTTCGATGTGGCAATTTTACCGTGATGGTCCAATATCATTACAAGTATATGAAAAATAATAATTATTTCCGAAATACCCACACGCCATAAACAAAAACAAATCGAAACAAATAGTTACGGGCTGACCCGATAAAGTCAGCCCGTGGCGATATTGCGATTAAACCCAGCTTTATCCTGGGTTGAATTGGAATGACCCTATGGCAAAACGGTTAAATCGATGACTTCGAATTTGCCGGTAGTGACGGTATTACCAACCACCAACGGAAATTCAAAAACCGGTCTTTGGCGCAATTCCTGAACGGCGATTTGTTTTAAATATCCCTGGCCGGTTTCCGGATCGCGGGTAAAAAATATGACGTGGTTGCGATCGCGGCTGAATGTCAAAACGGTCGCGGCGCGGGATTTTTCCTTGCCTTCCAGCCCTAGAACTTCGGGCGCAAGCGATGTGACATCGACCCTGGTTCCATTGACCAGCATGCGGGCGGTATAAACCCGCGACAGATCCATGTTTTGCCCGCCCATCAAAGTTTGCTGGGTTTCATAGGCGGCATCGGATGCCAACGTATCGGTGCGAAGCAAATTATACCCGCCGGCCGAACAACCCGACAAGGCCAACAAAATCACGCCGGTATATAAAATGGAATTTTTATTCATCAAATCACCTATTTCAGTTTATTTTATCGTTATCGCGGAATTACCGCCGCCCCAATTATTTACCGGTCGCTGGCATAAGGTTCGGTGTTATGCGGGATTTCCGTAAACATCGGCTGTTCGGCGGGCATGGAACGTTGCAGATATTCGCGGATACCGCGTATATTATCATCCGGATCGGGTTTGCGGATTATACTGACCACCTGTACCGGCAAATTGTCCAACCGGCCGTTTTTAATAAAAGGGAAACTGAATTGCGGCCAATAATTCGCCTCGTTCAACGCGATGATAGCGCGGAAACCTTCGCCATTTTTGGGGTTGCGGGTGAACAGCAAAATTTCATTTTGATCTTTTGAAAACCGCATTGCGGAAATCGATTTTTCATCGCCATGCCCGGTTTGCGCCAAAATCAACGGGGCATGGGTGGTAATGGTATAAAATTCATCGCCAATCCGGATTTTGGCGGCGTAAACGCGGTTCGGATCGTATTTGGCGCTTTCGACCATGCCTTCTTGGGTGGTGCGCGCCGCCTGCAATGACAGCCAGGTCATATCGACCGGCGGCAATGGCGGCGTCGAACTGCACGCCGATAACAGCAACAAAGCGGCAAAGGCGGTGGATAGCAATGATTTTTGTTTCATAATCGAACCTGTTGGTTTGTAATTCATATCAAAATTATATCAGTACACTATTATGGCCGCGCCGGTTGTTTGGCCGCCTGCGGCGACAAATTCATCACCGCGACGTACCGATTATATTGCGGCAACGGCGTAATTTCAATATCGCCTGGCGTTATGCCAAACCCCGCCAGCCAGTCTTTTGGATCGCGCCCAAGGCCGCTGATACTTAGTTTGCCGTCCTTGAATTCAATACGGTCGATCGAAACGCCCTGGGGCAATGTTTGCACCAACTGCACCAATGTTTTGTGCAATCCATTATTTTCCGCCATTTGAAAATCCTGGAAATCCGATAACGTCGCGCGCATCGCTTGCATGGCTTCGAATCGTTGTTTGGTGACCAGAACTTCGGATTCAAGCGCGGCGATTTCACCGGACAATTTATTGCGCTGCCAGTCGTTTTGAAAACGCCACATGCCATAACCCGACAATAAAATCACGGTCAAAACCGCAACCCACGCGAAAAGCGCAAAAATAGCCGGGGCGACAAAACGCGCCGGATTGGGCGATAAATCGGGTAAAGTGCCGGATGCAAATCGTTGTTCCAACGCCGATTGAATGGCTGGCGCCGCCGCCTCGGAACACAAAACCGCGGCCACAGGAACAGGAATATTTTTTTGCATAGCCGCCCAATCTTGATCGGGCAAAGCCAGAATCAAATTATCGCCGGCATTTTCCGTGTCATTGCCATTTGCGATTTGATCGCGGGCATAGGCGAACGCCACGGAATCGGTTGCGGAAAACGGAAAAAAATCGCGGGCGATCCGATCCAATTCCATCCGGTTTTGTACCGCCAAATTGGATCTGCGGCGAAATAACAATCGCGGATCGATGCAAACCACACATTTTTGACCGCGCGCGAACGGGGTCATTTCCGATTGTTGCACTACGCCGATTTGACCGAAACGGTTCATTTTCCAACGAAAATGACGTGTCTTTCCATCGCCGTCCAAGGCGATGATTCTTTTGGGCATCAATCCGAAATTTTTATCGGAACGGCCGGATGATAAGCGCGGCAAGGCCAATTCAGACTCCGTTACTGCAACAAAGGTTTGTTGGCGGGTTTATTGTTTTTAAAATCTTCCGGGGTTGGCGATGGCGCATCGTCCGGCGCCAAGGTAGGCAAATTTTTGCCCGTACTATCGGCCGGAGAAGGAGAAGGCGGCGGCGGTGTTTGTTTTTCACCATCATCCCCTTGCAAGAACATGCTTGGCGGCGGCGGAGGTGGCGGAACCATAACATCCGAACTCAATGGTTTATTTCCTTGCGATTCGGTTGATCCGGTTTGTTTGGTGACTTTGCCGGTTGCGTCGGGCGGGCTGGACAAATCGGGATCCGGCGTCAATGATTTGGAAATCAATGTTGGATTCAAATGCGCAAGACCGGACAAAGATTCGCTGACCAATTTTGCGCTGATTTCATCCACCACCAAATAAGGCGTCATGAAAATCACCAATTCCGTGCGCTGATCTTGATCGTCGGTGTTGGCGAATGCCTGGCCGAAAAACGGAATATCGCCGAAAAACGGCACTTTGGATTTCAAGCGGCTGATGCTGTTGCGGATCAAACCGCCGATCATCAATGTTTCGCCGTTTTTGGTCACAAGTTCGGTATTCACTTCGCGGATATTGAAACGCGGCCGTTCGCCGGATGAATCGTCGTCCGCGCCCTGGCGCGAATCCTGAATTTTTACCGCCATGCTGACGGTGCCGTCTTCGGCGATACGCGGTGTTACTTGCAAACTGACGCCGACTTCTTTGTCTTCGAATTCGCGTTTTGGAATATTGTCACCGCCTTGTTGCACCGATGTGGTCAAAACCGATTTAACGATCCGAACCTGATCCGTGCTTTTGATGGTGGCGGTCGCCTTGTTTTTTACGATAACGCGCGGACGCGATAAAACGCGCAAGCTGGTTTCGCTGGCCAATAAATCCAACGTCGCGAATGTATTGCTGGCCAACGATACAACGCCGATGCGCGCCGCCGGTGTGGCGATGGCGCGGGCATTATCCAGCGATGTGGTAATATCGCCCTTGGTATCGCCTGCCCGGCCGCCCAAAAACCATTCAACGCCATACGCCAAATTGTCGTTCAACTGAACTTCGACGATGGTGGCATCGATCATCACGCTGGGAACGCGGTAATCCAAACGGTCGATGACTTTTTTGATTTCAAAATACTGATCGGCAGAACTGGTGATCACCAGGGAATTTGTCGGCGCGTTCGATACAACGGTTATATCGGCCGCGTCCGGCAACAATCCGGGCAATAACGTGGTCAATGTGGTGCGCACATCGTCGACCAATTGGTTGCGCAAACCGTAATAAAAAATCTGTTTTTGTTTTTTGCCGGGTTGATCGACCTGGTTGATGTATTGCATCACGATGTCGCGTGTGTCCTGGCCATCGGCGACAATCGCAACGCGCTTGGCGCCGGTGATAATAGCCGCCTCGATTTGTTTTTTGCCTTCGGTCGCGTTCATGCCTAACTGTTGCGGCAATGCCTGCAACAACGTCACCATCGCCTCGGCGCTCATATATTTTGGCGAGTACACCAAAATGCGTTTATCCTTGAACGCGGGCGTATCGACGCTGCGTAAAAAGGCGTCGATATATCTGATTTCCGAACCGCTGCCGTTGATAATCAATGTGTTGCGTTTATCCAGCAACATAATGCCTTCGGGATTGGAAATGAATGGACGAACGATTTGCATCGCCTCGCTGGCATCGATGCTTTTTAAACGCCAAACGCCGGTCGATGTGCCGATATCGCCGCCGCCGATTGTTTTAACGGCGGTGCCTTTATTGGCGATGGTATAAATTCCATCAAGGCGGGAAACGATTACGCCCTGAATATCCAAAAATGTTTCGAACATTCTTTTGACTTCGACATTGGTATATTCGCCTTGGGCGATCCAGTTGACTTCTTTGTCGGCGAAATCCGATGCGACCACGTATGGTTTTTTAATGTATTCGCCGAATACAAATTCAATCACGGCGCGCAACGACGTGCCGGTGAAATTGATTTCCACCTGGCGCGGCGCGTTTGGATCGACAACCAAATCCTCGGCGTTTTCGGCAGCCATATCGGGATTGTCCGCGGAAACATCAACCGCGGTTTTTTTCGCAGGCGGTTTTTTCACAGGCTGCGGATCGTCATGGTCGGTTATAACCTTTATTCCTTCGGTTGCGGGGGTTTTGTGGCCGCCAACAGCGAATTCGGAAATCAAGCCGCCTTCGCCGCGCGGCATTGGGCCTGTCAATGGCTGATCGTAATTTGCCATTTTGTCCAAAACGCTCTGGCTTTGCTGAATGGCTTGTTCGGCGCGCGGATCCGGCAAATCCTTTTCCACCATTTGCTGTTTGGTCGGCATTGGATTGGCCATAAAATAATCGAAATCTTCTTTTTTCAATTTTTTCAACGGGGAACACGCCGTTACCGTCAGCAAAATAAGCGCGCTGGCGATTGCGAAAGATTTTTTTATGTTTTTGCGGGTCGATGCCATCGAATACATTACCTGATTTGAATATTTAAGGATTGCCGTTGCTGATTCCGAATGTGATTTATATCAATTTCCGTGATGCCCTGCGAGGTATTAATTTTTATCTTTCCGTTTTCGATGGCTTCCAAATTTCCGCCCGAAACTGCGCCGCCGATGGGAACAAATTTACCGCCCACCAAAACGCCGCGCATGCCGGGTATATCGACAATTCCATCAATATCGCCGGCATTTTGTCCGCCCGGCCCCGGTTTGGATTTCGGTTTTTTGGACATAGTGGATTGCCAAATTTGTCCGGTCGGATCGAAAATATTCCGGTTTATTTCAGGCAACGGGTCGCCAACAAACGCGGCATAGTTGCTGTTTTGAACGACGATTGGCGTGGATTTGTAAAAATACATCTGAACATAAGGCACAAAAAAACCGACAATGACGCCCAAAACCGCCACGATCGACAATCGAAACAGCCATTTATTGATGAAAACGGCCTGTGAAATCATTCCGCCACCTCGGCCAGAAATACCGCCAAACGGCCATTAACCATCAAATCCTTGCGGTTGCGGTCGGTGGTCAAAGTCAAACTGCGCCATACCATGCCGCTTTTGTTGTCGCCCAAATCCAATACCAGTTTCAATGTATCTTGGGATGAATGATTGTTGAAACTGACATCCGCGATTGCCTTGCGCACGCCTTTGGACATCGGCTCGCTTTCTGCGACGTTTATTTTAATTCCTTCGGCGGTGCCAAATGTGTCGAATTTAGCGCGCAGCATGTTTTCAATAAAAATCCGATCCTCGATTCCGGGGTCAACGACAAGACCGGATAACGACGCAATTCGATCGGTGTAAACCGATGCCAACGAAAAATATTCGGTATCTATGGCTTGCTGATTGGATTTGAAATTTTCAAGATCCAGTTTTTTCTTGTGCAACGCCGCCAATGTATCCGATGGCGCCGTCAGAACCGGCGATAATACGTCCATATCGGCGACCGATTGTACGGATTGCGGCAGACCATAATACCGGTCGAGCAAAAACAGCCCGCCAAGCACAATCGCGACCAGCAATAAAATTCCAGTTCTTTTTTTGGATGAAGCCATCTATCAGCCTTGTTATTCGAACCCTTATTTCTAGTGAAAAATTGCCTTTTTTTCTATAGCAATCATAGTATTAGTCGCGGGCCGCGATATTGGGTTGTGGACTATTAGGCGGCATCGAGAATGCGTTGTAAATCAGCAGTCGACAATTGAGATTTCGACGATGGCCGGATACGTGTCATGTGTTTCGATGTTGGATCGATCACAATATCGCATAAAAATCGGCATTGATGCCACAGCTGTGGCGACAATGTATCATTTTTGGATCGCACCAAGACAGTCCAATGATCTGGGTTATCCTGTAAAAGCGCTTCCAATTCTTGGTTGTCTTCCAATTCCGCGACATCGCAACCGATCGATTCAAATTGACCGACCAAACGGCGGCGCACATCGCCTTCGGGCAACATCAACAACACGCCTTCGGTGGAATGGATGTCGATTGCCGGTAAAAGATTTTGATCCGATTTTTCGGTCTGCGCCGCGGGCTGCGCCAACGGCAGCCAGATTTTAGCCGATGTGCCATGGCCGACTGCGGATTCCAAAACCAATTTTCCGCCATGCGCCTCGGTAATCAAATAGCTGATGGCAAGACCAAGCCCGCCTTGCCCCTGGCCTTTGGTTGAAAAACCGGGATCGAATACTTTTTGCAATTGATCGGCATCCATTCCAACGCCGGAATCCCGGAATACCACATCCACGCCTTGTTGCTGGGCGTGGGTTACGATGGTAATCGTACCGCCGCCCGGCATCGCGCGGATGGAATTGGATAACAAATTGATGAATACCCGTAAAATTTGCGTCGAATCGACATCGACATAAACCATCGCCGTGGGCGCCGCGTCTATGTGCACCTTTTGGGATTTCGCCTGCGGGCCAATAATTTTAACGGCCTCCGCGATCAAATCCGAAAGCAATGTGGTCTGCAATGCGGGTTTATGAAATACCTGTCCAGTGCCCAATTGACCCAGCATATCCTTGCCGCGCTGCGACGCTTTGTATATCGCATCCAGCGCTTGATCGACGTCACCACCGCTCGCAGGCGACAATTTCGATTTCACGTGATTCAAATGGCCTTGGATCGCCAGCATCAAATTGGAAAAATCATGGTGGATCACTTGGCTGGTTTTGTGGATGCCGCGCACCCGTTCGGACAATAATTTCCGCCGTTCTTCTTGTTCGCGCGCGCTGACGTCTTCGGCCTGAATACCGTAACCGGAAATGGATTTCCCGGCGATTGTCGGCTGGATCGTCAATTCGATAATTTTTTCCTGCTGGCTGCCCGCCGAATTAAGTTGGTATTTTAAATACCGGTTTTGTTGCAATATGGGATCGGACAAAACCGATTTCAGTTCAGGCAAACATTCGTAAATCGAATGACCTTCGGCTAGAAATCCGGAAACCAAATGTTCGCCCAAAAGCATTTGCGCGGCCGGGTTGAACCGTTCGATACGCGCCGATTTATCCAATTCAATTAACGCAAGCGGACTGCGTTGCATTTGTTGATGCCGCAACGATTCTTCTTGCTGCAATGCCTGGTTCAATTGCCGCAGTTCGGCGATTTGTTCGCGCGCGTCGATAATAGATTCTTTTTGCAAGCCGCCGCTGTGCGTCCAAAATGCGAAAATTCCCATCACGCTGCGTTTGGGCATCAAGCTGTTGCTTTGGATTGCCATGATCGCATAGGCAAAAAGTGTGATTAAAACCGGCGCTGAAACCAAAACGAATTCCGGCCATTCCATTTTTAAATTGATGACGCCCTGTTGCATTCCATAAGTCATGAAAGAAAACGACGGCAAAAACGCCGCAACGCCCAATGCGAACCCCATCGGCAAAGTCCAAATGCGCCCGATTTTTTGGGCTATTTCCGATCCTATCGCGCTGGCGATACCGGCCAAAATCAAACTGCCCGCCAATGCGGCCTGCGAAGCGATTGGAATGAAAAACAAACTTGGCATCGCCGTCACGCGCCCCAATGTTTCAATAAAATACGAATACCCCATCCCCAACAACGCGCCGCCAATCATAACAACCAGATACGCGCGCGACGCGCGAATCCCGTCCATCGCATAAGTCATCGTCGATCCCGCGATCAGCGCCGGAATAGTCGCCAACAAAGCGGCGTTGATTTTAAAATCGCGCCAATCCACCCACCAGCCGATTTGCACCAACTGCCAAACCAAAAAGGTCAGCAATCCGGCAAAAGCCAGCATCGGAGCCATCGTTATTTGCGCGCGCATTTGATGCAAGGCGAACATGCCGCCGGTCGCAACAAAATATATGGCAACGAAATAAAGCGGCGCGTGATAATCGGTTTGCGCCAACAAATCGAACAAAGGCGACAAAAATCCGGCGTCAACAAATGAAAACATGCAATTCCTGTCAGGATGAATTTAATTATGCGGCGTGCGCGGACGCCCGGCGGTTTTCGCCGCGTTTGCGGCGAATGGAACGGATTTGCACACGGATCGTATGCACCGAACGATCCAGCCGGTATGCGATTTCTTTGTCCGTCAAACCTTGGCGAATAAGTTCGTAAATTTCATGTTCGCGCGACGACAATCCGGTGCCGCGCGGAAATATTTTTCTGGTGGGCACGAAATCGGCAGCCGCCTGATCATACCAAAACGGCGCTGCGGCCGGATCGATATTCAACAATTTGTCTATGGCCGTCATCAATTCCTGAAAATCGATTGTTTTCGAAATATACGCGGTCGCCCCCATATTCAACGCGTGCAAAATATCGTCGCGGTCCTGGCTGCCGGACAATAACAACGAAAACCGTGGATAACGCCCCGCCAATTTCGGATCGGAAAATAATTGCCCGCCGCTGCCATCCGGCAGGTTGATGTCGATAATGCCAAGGTCGAATATTTGTTCGGCGATTTGCGCGTTTGCTGCGGCCAAAGAATTCGCGATCGTAACGCGGCAATCCGAAAATTTCGATCGCAACGCCGCTTCGAGCCCGGTTGCCACCAACGGATGGTCGTCCAAGATTAAAATATTCATAGTATCCAGCCCTGCTTTTTATTGTTATTGCCAAGTTTAAACATTCGGCCATTCGATGCAATCGATTTTTATGCGTTTAATGCGGTTTTTCACGGGAATTTTGGCGGTTTGTACGGTAAAAAACGGCACGGAACCAACGGTAAAATTCCTATTGAAATACAGCAATATTATTGCACATAAACCTCGACTATTTTTTTGCGCTCGGGATAATAAATGGCGTGCAACTGAATCGTTTTGTCCTTTAGAATCATGTGAACCGGTTCGGTTTGGATATATTCATCGGTTACTTTGCTTTTCCAAATTTCCGCTTCGTCGGTGCCCAACAAACCCTGCAATGTTTCGGTATAAAGCGGATCGTTTTTTTGCCGTTCGTATTCCAACGCCGCCGCGACCAGTTCCGGGCGCAAATCGGTATAGGCGGCGATGGCTTCTTTGGTATTGTATTTATAATTGATGCGCGCATCATTGCCGTGCCAATTGAAATTTTTACGCAAAAAATTCACAACCGACGAATCGAATCCCGGAATATAAGACAATACATCGATACGACCGATATCTTCGTTCATGAAACGTGTGATAAACCTGCTATCGGTTTGAAAAGGCCCTTCGGTATTGCCGCCAAGCGCGCTGGTATCGCGGTCGCGGAAATCGACGATCAATTGCGCCATGCGCAAACTGTCTTTTTTATCGATACCCAGCCATTGCAGATAGCGGTCTAAATCTTCTTCGTCCATATAATTCAAATTGGGCTTGGCGTTGGCGGGATACATTTCCAACGTGTATGGCGATCCATCAAAATTGATGGTGTATGGCGATGCATCGATGGCATATTTTTTCGGCAACCCATATTGCGCCAACGATCCGCGTTCGATCGCTACTTTTTCTTCGCGCAGCGCGTTGAGCGCGTTATTCACCTGGGTCATATCCGGAATATTCAACTGGAATCCCATTTGCGACAGCATTTCGCGCAAATTTTCAATCGGCGCGCCCGACCCGCCCAAAGATATTCTGGTCTGATCGACCAGGACGATTTTGCGTTCGACTTCCCATCTGGAATCGACCGCCATCGGTTCGCCGCGCATTTCAGTAATGGCGAAATTGAAAATGCTGTTTATTTTTTTCCATTGCACCGGATAAGCGATAATACGTTCCAATTGCGCCGGAGCCGTCGGCGCTTGTTTGAAAAAGTACGCCAGCATCACCGAACAGGCGGTCAAGATCCAGAGGCAGTAGACAAGGACAAAGCCCCGGCGGCCAAAATCATTTCGCGCTTTATTCCGGATTGGTGCATGGTGATGCGCACGATGTTGGGAAGAATTTTTTTGTTGTTCCATTGGCTGGCCCATTTTTTCGATGCTGTGTCCCAATATTCAAAATCAATATTATCGATGCCGTTCAGAATAGATTTACGGTAACTGTTTTTTCCCGTATCGAGCCGCCAGGCGTCGATTTGGGACATGTATTGCGATTGATTTTCGTCCCACCATGGCGGAATGTCGATTTCATGATATTGCAAACTGCGCAGTGCCGAATTGTATTGATAGGTTACCAACACAGGTTTCTGATTATATCCGTAACGCGCGCTTTTTGTTGTAATATAAGAAAGACGATTGGTTGTTAAATCGACCGATGAAAAATACCGGTTTAACGAATAATCCGACGATTCGAATTGCGTGCGGATAAAAAACTGCGCCACCCAATCCCGGTTGATATTCAATGTGCGGTTGCCGACTTTGTTGATCGTATCATAAACATTCGACGCCATAATCACCAGGGCAGTTGTCAACGCCATGCTTAGCAGCAATTCCAGCAATGTGAATCCACGGCTGTATTGTTTCATTTTCTGCCCATCACCGTTACCGTCGATCCCTTGTCGGGCAACAATCCTGGCTGCAATAAACGCACGCCGAATTCGCCATCACCGCCGAAATCGAACACCTGAAACGGCGAAAATGCGACAGTCATTGGCACAGTTACGCCTTCGTAGACATAGTTCGAAACCGCGATCTTTTTTTCTTTTCCCATTTCGTCGGTGCGCGTTACGGCCAGTTCGTTTTCAGACAAACGGCTGTTTACTTCTTTCCAGTTGATTGTGGCGAACACATTCGCGTCGTTGATCGCGCGCGCAACCGATAATTGTTTGGCAACCGCGCGTTCGGAATATTTGGTAATTGCGTATAATTGCTGCAACATAATGGTTGCACCGACCGTCAGTATGGTAAAGGCGATCAATACTTCTAACAGCGAAAAACCGCGATTACCGAAACCGGAATCGCGCCGCAAAATAACCCGGGCGCATTGCCGGTTTTTTTGGCGGCGCCGGGGCGGTTGCAATGCCGTTACTGCGTTGTGGTCGTTGTGGATGCAGCAGGCTGTCTTAAGCGGCCAGCAGCATTGAGCGCGCGGATCGCATCGATGGCATCGCGGGTATTCACCAAATTATCGCCATTCACGTCCGCCGCGGCAAGCGGATTGGGTTCGCCCAATTGCGCCTTGATAACGTCGATGTCGGCCTGGTTGAAAACGCCGTCGCCATTCACATCGTATGCATCATTATCGGAACCCGGATCATCGGTCGGCGGAGTTGTGCCGCCGCCGGAAATTCTGGTGCCGATCGTCAAATTGAAATTAATGCGCGATGGAAAAGGAAATGTGCCGCTGTACGGAAATACCAAAGGCGTTGTGCCGTTATTCAATTGATAAACGGAATTGCCTTTTTTGAAAATGGCCGTCAATTGGGTGCCGTTAAAATCCTGGGTTTTCGCCATATCCACGACAAATGTACCATCGTTGGCCAAAACCGTTCCTTGGCCTTCGACGCTGTTCAGGCGGTCGGGGCGAACGATTTGCACGATGTCGTTTTGCGCGGGGGTCACGCCGCCGCCGGCAATAATGGTTCCAACAACTTGCAAGCTGGATGGGATTTGTTGCTGCGCATTCGCGTTGCCGATTGCGGCGGCAAATACCGACAAAACCAAACTCAGAACAAAAGTGGAGACGAAATTGAAAGAAATTTTAGAACGAAGCATCATAACCCTGACCTCGCATGTGTTGAAATAACCCTGCAGTAACGGCTATACCCAATAATGAGTATGTTGGCAACAGTTAAGATTTATTAATTTTGAAATTATCGTGCGTTTATCCACTTATTTTACAATAAGCGTCTTTTTATACCGCTGAATTGTGGCAAAACTATTGGGGAGCCAAATCGGTTAACGAATAAACCGCGACCAACATCGAAATTACGATGAAGGCAATAATCAATCCCATCAGCAGAATAATAAACGGTCCCATCATGTTGGCGATTGTTTTGGCTTTGTTGGTTACGTCTTCGCCGATTTGATTGCTGGCTTTTTCCGCCATCTGATCCAATTTTCCGGTTTCTTCGCCGATCGCTAGAAAACGCAACGCCAAAACCGGAATTTTTGGAAATTTCGCCATAGCGAGGCTTAGGCTGCGTCCACGGCGCACTTCGTTTTGAATTTCCATCAATCGGCGCTGCACAACCAAATTGCCGTTCGATTGAGTAATCAAATCCAGCGCCGACACCAACGGCACGCCGTTGCGCAATTGAATCGCCAGCAACGACAACACCTGCGTTGAATAAATTTTTGCCAAAAATCCGCCTATCAGCGGCAAATCCAACGTGCGTTGCGCCCACCAGGATTGAAACGATTTGGAATTCGCGACGTAATACCGAAGCCCGAAAAACGCGGCTGTGCAGCAACCCAGGAAATACCAGCCATAGGCCAGAATCGCATCGCTGAAGGCGAAAATAAATCGCGTATTCCAAGATAACAAACTGACTTTGTCTTGAAACAAATCCTTGAATGTCGGAATCACGTATATGCCCAAAACAATAATCGACACCAAACTGAGGAACACCAAAACCACCGGATACAACAACGCCGATTGTATCTCGGTTCGCATTTTACGCGTGCGGTCGTAATGTTGTTCCAATGTCTGCATGACTTCAGCCAACTGGCCGCTGGCTTCGCCCGCGCGTATGACCGTAATCGCCAAAGAATCGACCGCACCCACGGCCTCGAGCGACTGCGACAATTGTTGGCCGCGTTTTACGCCTTCGCGCAACGTGCCTGTAAATTCGCTAAGCGGTTTATCGCCACTATCTTCGGAAATAATTTGCAACGCGCGGTCGATGACGATGCCGCTGTTTAAAAGCGGGCTGAGTTGCGATATAAGCCGCGCCAGCAAGTTGCGTTTTAACCGGGGCAATTTAATCGGCTTGCCTTCGATCAAAATCAATTTGCGCTGTTTCAAGCGGCGTTCCAATTCCAACGTGCTTTGCGCGAATTCCTGGCCTTGCTGCTGCTGGCCATCGCGGGCATAGGCGGTGTATTGATAAACCGGCATCAGCCAACGACCCGCAGAATTTCATCGATGGTGGTTTCGCCATCGATTACGCGGCCAAATCCGTCTTGCAACATAGTGCGGTAATCGTCCAATGCCGCGGCGGCGATATTTTCCGGGGTCGGTTGCGATAAAATCGCCGACCGCACCGGCGCGTTGACCGATAAAAATTCGGAAATTGGCAAACGGCCTCGATACCCGATATGGGCGCATTCGACGCAACCGCCGGCATTATAAACCTTTGTTCCAGGCGCGAATCCATATCTTTTTACCTGCGCGTCGGTGACGGTTCCTGGCACGCGGCAATGCGGACACAATTTTCGCACCAACCGCTGGCCGGTGACGGCGATCAAGGAACTGGCCAGCAAATAATCCGCAACCCCCATATTCAACAAGCGGCCAATGGCGCCCACCGCGCTGTTGGTATGCACGGTCGATAAAACCAAGTGTCCGGTCAACGCCGCTTGGACGGCGATTTCGGCGGTTTCGCGATCGCGGATTTCGCCGACCAGAATGACATCGGGATCGTGGCGCAATATCGAACGCAGCGTGGTCGCGAACGTGACGCCGATTTCGGAATTTACCGGAATCTGCGTGATGCCCGGAATATCGTATTCTACCGGATCTTCGACCGTGATAATTTTTTTGTGCCCGTCAACGATGTCGCGCAATCCGGAATATAACGTTGTCGTTTTACCCGATCCGGTTGGACCCGTGACCAGGATCAATCCGTGGCTTTTGCGCAAAACTTCGCGCAGTTGCGAGACCATGCCGCCGCTGACACCCAGAGCATCGAGCGAAAGCAATTGTTTTTTCTGATCCAACAAACGCAACGCGACATCTTCGCCGGAATTGGTTGGAATGGTCGATACGCGCACATCCACATCCTTGCCGCCGGTTTTGATCGAAAAACGCCCGTCTTGGGGTAAACGCCGTTCGGCGATATCCAATTGCGACAAAATTTTAATGCGGCTGACGATCGCGGGATATTCTTCGACCGTGGGCGAAGGCCGCGAATGCAACACACCATCGACCCTGTAACGCAAATCGATTTTATTGCGCGCCGGTTCCATGTGAATGTCGGATGCGCCCATTTTAATTCCGGCCAGAATCATATCGCTGACATACCGGATAATCGGCGCCTCGAGCGCCAAATCCTTTAAATGCTCGACATCGGATATATAAGAATCTTGATCGGATGAATCGCCGCTGATTTGAAAATGATTTTCAAGGCGGAATTGTATTTCGCGTTCCGGCGCGATGGAAATATTCGCATCCGGCAACATCCGCCGCAACATATCGATCAGACCGTCATCGTCGGGATTGGCGATAACAACGGTCAAACCCGAATCGGATTGAACCGGCAAAATACGGTTGAATAACAAAAAATCCTGGCTAAGACCGGAAACGTCCGCAACCTCGCCCCGGCTGTTCCACACGCCAAGACCGGATAAATCCGCGTAGATCGCATATAATTGTTCGTCGCTGAACACGCCCATATCCAGCAACGTGGTGCCAAGACCGCGATTGGTTTTTTGCGACAACTTCAACGCTTCGGCCAAAATTTCCGGGCTTACGGCCGATTTTTGCTGAAGATATTGTTGCAAACGTTGCATGAGATTTTACCAGTTTCCTATGTCTGCCGCGTCGCCTTCGCCCGATGGTTTGCCATCGCTGCCAAGCGAATATAGATCGTAATCAACGCCGCGCGCCGGCGGGCGGGCATAAATATAATTATTGCCCCATGGATCCTTCGGGATTTGGCGCTTGCCTAAATACGGACCGCTCCAAGTTGCGGCGCCTTGCGGTTTTTCGATCAACGCCATTAATCCTTCGCTTTGCGTTGGATAACGTCCCGCATCCAGGCGGAAAGAATCCAGCGCGCGCGACAATAATTCGATTTGCGCCTTGGTCGCCTTGATTTGGGACGACGATACCTGGCCGAACAAACGCGGCGCGATCAATGCCACCAGCAAGGCGATAATCGCCATCACCACCAAAAGTTCCATCAACGTAAATCCGGACTGGCGGTTTGGGGCGGCGCGATTGATAATTGCGGACTGGTCGGTCATGATGCGAAATGCCTATTGTTAAAAAAGATATTATTGAAAAGCATAAGATATTTGCGAATGAAACGGGCTTATTTCTATTTTATACAATATTGAAGCGGGATAGCCAGTTTTTTTCTGTACCACAGCAAATTCCGACGCAATACCGGTTCCATCCCCATAAAAAACCGCCAAAAGTTGTTTGCCCAAATATCCGGTTTGGGGCGGCAAATCAATATTCAGGGAAATTTCTTTGTCGAAATCGAAACTTTCGTCACCTGGCTCGACGATTATTTTTGGCGCCACCCAGAATACATATCTGGTTTTTCCATCGGCTGCGGCCAGCCCCTGTTGTTTCTGCAAAAATGCGATAATTCCCGGAACAGGCGGTTTTGCGGGCAAGGACAGACTTGGAATAATCATCGCCGCCAGAAACGAAATAATCGCCAAAACAAGCAACATTTCCAACAACGTAAATCCGGAACGGCGGCGGTATCGATTGGGGTGAGATAGCATTTTACAGCGGCCTGGCGTTTGTTTTTGACTTTGTTCAACAACTGGCGACATAATATATTGTGGTATTACCCATACAACATTTATTGCAAGGTGGCCAATGCGATTTTATCAGCGAGTAAATGGATTTTTGGCGGCGGGTTTGTGCGCGGCCATTTTATTTTCACCTGTTTTTTCACAAAACGGCAATATCGCAGCGGCCCAAGCGCTGCCATTTAATTTTGTGAAACAATGGCAACCATTACCGCAAGAATCTTTGGCCAGTTTGGTGGAACGCCCGGCGGTTCACATCGTCGGCAGCGACATTAGCCGTTTGGATGAAGGCATGGTGGTCAGCGTGGTATATTTGGAAAACACAGGATCGCCAAAAGCATTGTACCGTTGCGTGGAATATGTGCGTGAATGGCAATTCGAAACGATTCAGGCAAATTGTTTCATGGCAATTGTGCCGCAACCGACCACAAACAGAAAATAGCGGTGCGAATTCCACGCAAATAACAGACAAAAATAAATCGGCAAATAAAAAGGGCGGGGAAATCCCCGCCCTTTTCGCATTCTAGCGACTAATTCAAATAAGAATTAGTGAGCTGGTTTTTGCGCTGGAGCAACTGGAGCTGCCAAAGCAATCGACCAACCTGGGATCGACGAACCGTTGGTTTCGCCGGCTTTTTTGTCCATGCTGTAGGTGTACAATGGGCTGCCGTTGAATGCCAATTGGCTGCCGTTGATTACGCTGAACGGAGCGGCTGGTTTTTCGCTGCTGCTTACTGTAACTGCTGGCCAGATTTTCGCGCATTCTGCGGTGCAATTCGATTTGCCTGCAACGTCTTTGCCGTATGTGTAAACGGTCATACCCGATGCGGTTGTGAAGAATTCGCCTTTCGAGCCGGTTGCTTTTTTCAAGCCAGCTGGCAATTCCGCTTTTACGGTTTCAGCTTTAACAGCTGTTTCGGTTTTTTGAGTTGTTGTTGTGGTGGTCGAGGTAGTTGCGGTAGTGCCCGATGCGGTTGCGGTCGCTGGAGCAGCCGATGGAGCCGATGCGGAAGCTGCTGGAGCAGATTTCGACGATTCGATCGATTTGTTGGATTCCATAGATTTCGCTGGTTCGTTTGCCAATGCTGGGCTTGCAACCAAAGCTGCCAAAGCCAAAACGGCTAGTAGTTTTTTCATTATTGTTCTCCTAGAAACAAATTAAGTGAGTTGAAAGTATGACCGTACTTAAACCCTATTTTTGTGACAAAAAAAAGGCTTTTCTACACATTTGTCAGGAAATAATCGTCATACCGGTAAAACTGTGGAATAGTTTGTCAATTAAGGCGGAAATATGGCAAAGTAGTTCTTGAATTTTACCTGGCATTCGGTTCAAAAACGCGGCCATAATGTTGCTGAAATTCACGCCCATAATAAAGGTCAAATATGGCGCATCGGGCGCCTGAACAGTAAGAGAATTCAGCAAGAGGATTCAATGGTATCGAAAATCGCCCTAGTAGACGACGACCGCAATTTTTTAACATCCCTGTCCATGGCTTTGCAGGTTGAAGGATTTGACGTTTCCACCTATGCCGATGGCGAAGCGGCATTGTCGGGCATTTCCGGCAAACCGGTCGATATTGCCATACTGGACATCAAAATGCCCCGCATGGACGGATTTGAATTGCTGGGCAAATTGCGCAAACAAACCGGAATGCCGATCATTTTCCTGACATCCAAAGACGAGGAAATCGACGAAGTGATCGGACTTAGATCCGGGGCGGACGATTATATACGCAAACCCGTGCCGCAACGCGTATTGTTGGAACGTATCCGCGCGTTGTTGCGCCGGCAAAGCGCGATCCGCGAACAAACGTTGAAACAGCCGCAAAACAAAGAAGACCTTATTACGCGCGGCAGCCTTGTGATGGATTCACAACGCCATTCTTGCACATGGAAAGGCCAGGAAGTGGATTTGACGGTAACGGAATTTCTGCTTCTTCAGGCCCTGGCGGTGCGCCCAGGATTCGTTAAAAACCGCGATAAATTAATCGATGCCGCGTATGGCGAAAACATTTATGTCGACGACCGCACCATCGACAGTCACATCAAACGCATGCGGCGTAAATTCCGCGAAATCGATAATGAATTCAATTATATTGAAACTCTGTACGGGGTTGGTTATCGTTATCGCGAAGAGGCCGGCAAGGCGTAACCGGCGTTTTGCGGCCGCGCCGATATTCGATTGCAATCAATGTATCCTGGCAAATCCAAAATAATAATCCGATGGATCCGGCAGATTTTCAGCCGCAGGCGGAACCGTTACAATAAAAAGCCCTGGATTTCCCCCCTGACCAAAAGAGTTTTGGCGGTCAACAGCATATCGTTATTCATTCTGCTGGCCGGGCTGCTTTATATGGATCAATACCGCAAAGGATTGTTGCAATCGGAACAGGATACTTTGCGCGTTCAGGCCGGTATTTTCGCCGATACTTTGGGCGAACTTGCCGTTGAATCGATGCCCGACGGACAAGACGGATTATTGATCCAGCCGGCGCGCGATGTCATACGCCGCATCGTTCCACCAACGCACACAAGGGCGCGTTTATTCGACCCATCTGGCAAATTGCTGATCGACAGCCGCATGCTGGGCGGGCGCAAGGGCCGATCCAACAGTCTGGTTCAAGTCAAAGAAATAGCCGCCGCGCCAACGCGCAAATCGTTATCGCCAACTGGTTATATCGGCAATCTTTTAGACGATTTCGGCATGCAAACATCCTGGTCGTGGCATAAATTGGAACAATATGCGGAATCAGCGGAACAAAGCGCCCAAGATTATCCCGAGGTATTAGAAGCGCTGGATGGCGTAACCCAAAGCCGCATCCGCCGATTCGATTCCGAATCCGATTCCGATTTGATGATCACCGTCGCGGTTCCCGTAAAACATTACCGCCACGTTCTGGGCGCGCTGATGGTATCGAAAACCAGCGAAGATATTGAAAAGATCATGGGCGAAGTTTGGTCGGCCATTTTAAAAGTATTCGCATTAACGCTGGCAGTGACGTTGTTATTGTCGGCCTATTTGGCGCGCACATTGTCCCGCCCGATCGTGCGGTTGGCGGATGCTGCAAACCGCATGCGCGTTTCCAAAAACCGCAACATCGCGATTCCCGATTTATCCGCGCGCCAGGACGAAATTGGCGATTTGTCGATGGCGATGCGCGATTTGACCGAAGCGTTGTGGAACCGGCTGGACGCGATCGAACGGTTCGCGGCCGATGTCGCGCATGAAATCAAAAACCCGCTGAATTCATTACGCAGCGCGGTTGAAACCGTAGTACGGCTGCAAGATACGCAAAAACAAAAACAACTGTTGCAAATTATTTTCGACGATGTACAGCGTTTGGATCGTTTGATCACCGATATTTCCGAAGCATCAAGAGTCGATTCCGATATTTCAAAGGCGCACACAAAAATCATCGACGTTGTGGAATTGCTGGCCCCGCTGGTGCAGGCCTATGGCGAACAAAACCGGCAAAACAATATCCGTGTGGATTTATTCGTCGACCCGACATTGCGTTTCAACGTTTTGGGCATTTCGGGCAGGATAATCCAAGTATTGAGAAACTTGTTGGACAATTCCATTTCCTTCAGCCCGCCGGATGGAGCCGTGGGCGTGCATATCAAAAATCACGGCGGCATGATTGAAATATCGGTAACGGATCAAGGCGGCGGGATTCACCCCAACAAATTGGACAAAATTTTCGAACGGTTTTATACCGACCGGCCTAATGCCGAAAAATTCGGCCAGCATTCCGGCCTTGGGCTAAGCATTTCTCGGCAAATTATCGAGGCCATGGGCGGCAAACTGATGGCCGAAAACATCCATGACTCGGCGGGCAAGCCCATCGGCGCCGAATTCCGCATATTTTTACCCTCTGCATAACTGAAACACGTTGCGGACACCGGGCTAGGCGGGGATGATTTAATCTGCTATATTTTCCCGCTATAGTCGTTTTTCCAGTCAATCAATTTTCGAGTTTTTCTTATGATCGGCATCGTCCTCGTCGCGCACGGCAATTTAGCCCAAGAATACGCAACAGTCTTAGAACAAATTGTCGGCAAACAAGAACGTGTTTTCGCCGTCGGCATGGCGCCTAACGATAACATGGAACAACGCCGCAGCGAAATTTTAGAAAAAATTAAACAAGCCGACGATGGATCGGGCGTCATCGTCATGACCGACATGTTTGGCGGTACGCCGTCGAACCTTGCCATATCGCTTCTGGACAAAATCCCAATCGAAGTAATCGCGGGATTCAACCTGCCCATGCTGATCAAATTGGCCGGTATTCGCAAAACCATGAAAATGAAAGAGGCGGTTTTGGAAACCCAGGAAGCGGGCAAACGGTATATTCACGTTGCATCGCAAATATTGTCTTCTGAATCCTAACTGCGCGGCAATTTATGACACAAGCCATTATTCCATCAGGATCGATTGCGGTAAAGAAACGGGCGACCATTTCCAATGCCCGCGGCCTGCATGCGCGCGCGGCGGCCAAGTTCGTTAAAACAGCCGAACAATTTTCTTGCGACATCCAGGTAAAAAAAGGCGATTTGTCGGCGTGCGGCAAATCGATGCTGGATTTATTGATGCTGGCGGCAACGCCAGGCAGCGAAGTGGAAATTTCCTGCCAAGGCGCGGATGCGGAAAATGCGTCGCAAACATTATGCCTGCTGATTCAAAACAAATTCGACGAAGAATAAATTATCACCCACGAAAGGAATTATCATGTCTCAAACAATCGCAAAAACCGTTCAGGCGGACCACAAAGTAGCCGATATTAAATTGGCCGATTGGGGCCGCAAGGAAATCCGCATCGCGGAATCCGAAATGCCTGGATTGATGGCGCTGCGCGCAGAATTCGGCAAATCCAAGCCATTGAAAAACGCCCGCATCGCCGGATGCTTGCACATGACCATCCAAACCGCCGTTTTGATCGAAACATTGATCGAACTTGGCGCCGAAGTGCGTTGGAGCAGCTGTAACATCTATTCCACCCAAGACCAAGCCGCGGCGGCGATCGCCGCCGCCGGAATTCCGGTGTTCGCGTGGAAAGGCGAAACGGAACAAGAGTACGATTGGTGCATCGAACAAACCATCCACGGGCCGAACGGGTGGACGCCGAATATGATTTTGGACGATGGCGGCGATTTGACCCGCATCATGCATGAAAAATACCCCGCCCTGATGAAAGACGTGCGCGGCGTTTCCGAAGAAACCACCACCGGCGTGCATCGTTTGCATGAAATGGAAAAACGCGGAAAACTGGCTGTTCCGGCGATCAACGTCAATGATTCGGTCACCAAATCGAAATTCGACAATTTATACGGTTGCCGCGAATCGTTGGTCGACGGCATCAAACGCGCAACCGACGTGATGATGGCCGGAAAAATCGGCGTCGTTGCGGGATTCGGCGACGTCGGCAAAGGTTCGGCCGCATCGATGCGCAGCCAAGGAGCGCGCGTTTTGGTAACCGAAATCGATCCGATTTGCGCCTTGCAAGCGGCGATGGAAGGATACCAAGTCGTCACCATGGACGAAGCCGCCAGCATCGGCGATATTTTCGTCACCGCGACAGGCAACGTCGATGTAATCACATTGGATCACATGCGCAAAATGAAAGACCGGGCGATTGTTTGCAACATCGGCCATTTCGACAACGAAATCCAAATCGGCGCATTGCAAAATTTGAAATGGGAAGAAGTAAAACCGCAAGTGGACGAAGTGGTATTCCCGGACGGCAAACGTTTGATCGTTCTGGCCAAAGGCCGTTTGGTCAATCTGGGTTGCGGCACGGGGCACCCAAGTTTTGTGATGTCCACATCATTCAGCAACCAGGTTCTGGCGCAAATCGAATTGTGGAACAACCACAAAAAATACGAAAACAAAGTATATAAATTGCCAAAACACTTGGATGAAAAAGTGGCAAGATTGCACTTGGACAAACTGGGTGTCAAACTAACGTCGCTAACCACTGCCCAAGCCGACTATCTTGGTGTAAAAGAAGAAGGTCCGTTTAAACCTGAGGCTTATCGGTACTAACATTGATGCCATTGGCGGTAGACCACCTGCATTTACTGACCGGCGCGGCGCTTGGCGCCAGCGCGGCGGGATTGGTTTTTTGGGGGGTATACCGCCTGGCGTTGCGGCCAAAATTGTCCAGCGCGGTGGACCGCAACCAATATCTTGAAAAATCCGCCCGATTGCTGGAATCTGCGATCAATCAAAACACCGAAGCCGTTTTATTGTGGCCGGCCGACAGCGGCGAAGAAGTCGCATCGTCGCAATTGCACGAAATTTTAAATATCCCGACCCAAATCCGCAAAGTCGGATTGATCGATGTATTGAATCTGTTCGATGGATCGTCGCGCGGCGAGCTTGATTCTTATTGCCGCGGGTTGCGCGCCAACGGCGAGGCATTTCGCCTAACCATCACCAGCACGCGATTAAAACGCACATTCAGCATTCACGGCGCGCGATTGCAAAGCGACAAAGGTTCTTATTTAGGCGATGTGTTGCGAATCCGCGACCGCACCGATGAATTGAACGAACTGAGCAAATTGACCCAAGAAGTAAAAGTCCTGGGCGGCGAAGCGCGGCGGTTGCGTGACGTATTCGACGCCATTCCCGTTCCCATGTGGCTGCGCGGCCAGGATTTGTCTATCACATTTTGCAACAAAGCGTATAAAGGCGCGGTCGAAGGCGACCCAACCACGCCCGCGTCCCTAAGCGGCAAAAAATTTGAAATCGGCGCCGGCGCGTTGGGGCAAGACGGGCGCGCATTGGCGCAAAAAGCCGTCAACAACAACCGCCCTATGGCGGAACGGCATCATATCGTGATCGGTGGAAACCGGCGATTGGTTGAATTGCATGAAATTCCTCTGTCGATGGGCAGCGCCACCGCCAGCATCGCGGGATGCGCCCTGGATTATTCGAATTTGGATGAAACGCGGCGGGAATTGGACCGCCAGGAAAAGGCGCAAGGCGATTTGCTGGAATCTTTGGATTCGGCGATTGCGATTTTCGGCACCGACCGCAGATTGCGGTTTTTCAACACCGCCTACGCGGAATTGTTGAAATTGGAAACCACCTGGCTGAACACCAAACCCGATTTGGGCGAATTGATGGAAGCGATGCGCGACCGGCGTTTATTGCCCGAAGTCGCCAATTTCCCGGAATTCAAAAAAAGCTGGATCGAGTTATTTTCGTCCCTGTTGGATGCGCGGGACGAATTGCTGCATTTACCGGATGGCCGCACTTGGCGCATGCTGGTAACCGCGCACCCGCTTGGCGGATTGGTGTTTATTTTCGACGACGTATCGGACCGTTTCAAACTGGAAGCGTCGCACCACATGTTGTCGCAGGTTCAACGCGAAACCATCGACAATTTGTACGAATCGATCGCGGTGTTCGGCGAAGACGGAAAATTGAAATTGTACAATCCGGAATTCGCCAAATTATGGAATATCGCGCCGGAAAAATTGCAAACCGAACCGCATTTGTCCGAAGTCGCGGAAATGACCAAAGGATTTTTCAGCGGCGACGAAAAATGGAACGAATACCGGCAAAAATTGATCCAGTGCCATAGCAGCCGTTCCCAAGAAGCCGGGCGCATGGAACGCAGCGATGCGACGGTTTTGGATTATTCCATCGTGCCCCTGCCCGATGGCGGATCGTTATTTTCATACGTGGACATAACCGACAGCGTCAAAGTGGAAAAGGCATTGCGCGAACGCACCGAAGCATTGGAGGCGGCGGATCAGTTGAAATCCGAATTTGTCGCCAACGTATCGTACGGATTGCGCGCGCCGTTGACGTCGATTATCGGATTCAGCGAAATTTTGAACAATAATTATTTCGGCAAACTGAACGACAAACAAAAAGAATACACGCGCGGCATCCTGGACGCGTCGCAAAAATTGCTGGCTTTGATCAACGATATTCTGGATCTGGCGACAATCGAAGCCGGTTACATGACCCTGCAATACAGCAATTTCGATATTCATCCGATGCTGGCATCGGTTATCAATTACGTGCGCGACCGCGCGGCGGCACAAGGTTTGGAAATCAATTTCGAATGCCCGATCGACATCGGACAAATTTCGGCGGACGAACGCCGTTTGCGCCAAGTAATGTTCAATTTGCTGACAAACGCCATGAATTTCACCCCATCGGGCGGCAAAGTGAATTTGAAATGCGAACGCAAAGGCAAGGATGTCATCATAACCGTTGCCGATACCGGCCAGGGCATACCCGAAGAAGACCAAAACCGCGTATTCGAAAAATTTGAACGCGGATCTGGCAAAAAATCCGGCGCAGGCTTGGGATTGTCATTGGTGCGCAGCCTGATCAATTTGCACGGCGGATCGGTGGATTTAAAATCCATTCCCAACAAAGGCACCACGGTTTTGGTCAAATTGCCGGCAAAGTCGCAACAATAAAAATCACGCCGCTTGATCCGCTCCCGGCACGCCCTTGGACGTCGAATATTCGAAATGCAATTCTTGGTTCGGATTGATGATTTTATAGGCTGCGTGCGCGGCAATCGCGCCTTCGGAAAAACCGGTCAAGATCAATTTCAATTTTCCGGCATACCGCGCAATATCGCCAATGGCGAAAATGCCTGGCTGGTTGGTGGAGCATGTAACGGGATCGACCGTGATATGATTATGATCCAAATTTAAACCCCAATCGGCGATCGGCCCTAATTCCATCGACAGGCCGAAAAACGGCAACAACGTATCTGCGTCCAATGCGCGTTTTTGACCGTCCAGTGTTTCGACGATAACGGCCTGCAATCGCCCGTCTTTTCCTTCCAATCCGGCCAATTGATACGGCGTAACCAATTCAATTTTACCTGCCGCCGCCAATTGTTGCAATTTCGCGACCGATTCCGGCGCGCCACGGAATTTATCGCGGCGGTGCACCATGTAAATTTTTGCGGCAATATCATGCAGCGATATGGCCCAATCCAGCGCCGAATCGCCGCCGCCGGCGATGACGATTTTTTTACCACGGAAAGATTCGCGCGATTGCACCATGTAAAACACCGATTTTCCTTCGTAATTTTCAATGCCGGCCAGTGGCGGACGATTGGGGCCGAATGCGCCGCATCCGGCGGCGATTACAATCGCCCGGCATTCTATTTGCGTGCCTTTGCTGGTTTCGACCATCCAGCCATCCGCCGTTTTTTGCAATTTTTGCACCTGTTGGCCCAAATGATATGTCGGCGAAAACGGCGCGGATTGTTGTTTCAATTGCTCAATTAAATCGGCCGCCATAATTTGCGGAAATCCCGGTATGTCGTAAATCGGTTTTTCAGGATAAAGCGCCGTGCATTGCCCGCCAACCATGTCCAGCGCGTCGATAACATGCGCACGCAAACGCACCATTCCAAGTTCGAAAATCGCAAACAGCCCAACCGGCCCCGCGCCTATAATCACCACATCGGTTTTTAACATCTTTACACTATCGTTTCTTCACGCTGTCGTTTGGGGTTAAATTCTGCTAGTACAATAAGTAAATTGCCGTGGATTGCCAAGAAAAACATGTTGCCGTTTTTGACCGATAAAAACCATATTTTACAAAACCCTATTTTGCACAGGGGTAATTTGACCCAGGATAACTTGGAAATCCTGGCGCAAAATCTGTCCGCCTTAATTCAGGGCGGCGACACAATCGCCCTTTATGGGGATTTAGGCGCCGGAAAATCCACATTCGCCCGCGCGTTTTTACGCGCCTTGGGTATTACCGAAGATATTCCAAGCCCTACTTTTACGCTGGTGCAAACGTATGATACGCCACGATTTACGGCGCATCATGCCGATTTATACCGGCTGTCCGATCCGTCCGAAGTCGTCGAATTGGGCATCGCCGACCCCATGCCGGATGCGGTGCGTTTGATCGAATGGCCCGATAAGGCCGTAAATCTGTTGCCGCAAGACAGTTTATGGCTTTGCCTTGGCTTTACAGAAAACATGGAACATCGTAATTTGACCGTGCACGGAAACGCCGATTGGGCGCAACGATTGCGGAACATTTGATGCAAAGTAATAATTATATAGGATAATAATTATGCCGGACAACAAGCGCGATCAATTGATGCAAAAATTCCTGCATGATTCCGGATGGAATACCGCCGAAATTCGCACGATGCAAGAAGACGCCAGCGCGCGCAAATATTACCGCCTGCAAAAAACCAATCAAACCGCAATATTGATGGATGCCGCGCCCCCATTCGAAGAAGTGGGCGAATTCGCCCGTAAGGCGGAAATTTTTTCATCTTATGGATTGTCCATTCCGCAAATTTACGCCCGCAACGACGCAAACGGATTTTTATTGCTGGAAGATTTTGGCAGCACCAGTTTCGCCCAAGCGATGCGCGGCGGCGAAAACAGCGGTGAATTGTACCGCGATGCCGTAGCGGCATTGGTTCACACCCATTTGCAATCCAGCGCGGCGGCAAAAAAATTGCCGACATTGGACGATGGGCGTCTGGTTTATTTGGTCAGTTGGATGATCGAATGGTATGTGCCGTTGGTACAACCGCAAACATTGTCGCGCACCATCCGGGAAAGATTTATCGAATTATGGGTCGATGCATTTAAAATCATGCGCGCCGTGCCGCAACACGCGATCCATCTGGATTATCAGTTCCACAATTTGATGCTGTTGCCGGGGAAAACGTCTTTTGCGCGATGCGGAATTTTGGATTTTCAAGACGCTTGTTACGGCCCCGTCACCGCGGATTTGGTCATGTTGCTGCAAGACGCGCGCGAAGACGTTCCGGTGAATGTCGTGCGCACAGGCATTGAACAATATTTGCATTCTTTTCCGCAAATCAACCGCGACGATTTTATGGCGTCTTATGCGGTATTCGCGGCGCACAACGCCGCGCGGATTCTGGGATTATTTGCGCGGTTGAAAATACGCGACGGCAAGGGCCAATATTTGCGCCATATGCCGCGCAATTTGAAATATTTTATGGACAATTTGGATCATCCGGCCCTGGCCCCGATTCGTGAATGGTTCGATACCCATGTGCCGAACCATCTGCGATTGAATATTCCAGGATTACAAGCCGCCTAAAATCCAGGCTTTGGCGCAAAGCTGTAATTTTGATAGCGCGATAAAATAATTTTCGACTGGCCGTTATTGATTATATTTTCAATCGCGGCGTCGACCATGTTTTTCAATTGCAATTCGCCCTGTCTAAGCCCGAACGATTCGGAATAAATTTGTACCGCGCCAGTTATGGAAAGTTTTTTTATTTTTCCTGGATTGTTTTTTATAAAATCGGCGGCAAACGCTTCGTCTATGATAACCGCATCGGCTTTTTTTCCGGTCAGATTCAACAACAATTGCGCCGGGTCGGCATTTTGCGGCAAAGCCAGCAATTTCGCGTTGGGAAAGGAATTTCGCGCCGCGTTATACGTTACATCGCCTTCGATGCCAACAAAACGGACAGTGTCGCGGTTCAAAGAATCGCCGCCATCAAACCGATTGTCATCGGCGCGCACATAAACATATGTCGGCGTAAAAAATAACGGACGGGTCAGCGCAAGCAATTTCAAGCGCGCCGCATCCGGCCACAAGCTCGCGCACATCATATCGATCTTGCCGCTGTTTAATGCGCTGCTCACTTCCCCAAATCCGATTTCCGACACCCATTCGACTTTTAAATCCAATTGCCGCGCTATCGCCTCGGTTTGGTCGTAATTGATACCGCTCAATTGGTTTGTGTTGGGATCCTTGATAAAATATGGCGGCCACACCGAATAGCCGCACCGCAATTTTCCGCTGGCAATCACCCGCTCGAATGCAGATTCTGCCGATACAGGCGCCGATTTTCCAATAACCGGCATTAAAATACTTGCCAGCAGCGATATTGTGATTAATCCGGCCAGTCCAAATTTACGAATTGATTTCATTTCACTCCCCTTTATTATATCCTTTAAGGAATATATTATATCTAATTCTTATTTAATACATATTTATTTATGTATAATATATAATATTTGGTAAGAAATTAGGATGGAATCATAAATGATCAGCGCGCAACAAATCAAAGCCGCCAGAGCCTTGCTTGACTGGAAACAATCGGATTTGGCACGTGAAGCGGATATTTCCCTGCCCAGCATCAATAATATCGAACGGCAAATCGGATCGCCGCGCGGCGACACGTTGCGTTCTATTCAAACAGCGTTTGAAAAAATGGGCATCGAGTTTTTGACCGGCGGGGTTCGATTAAAAGATGAAATATTCGAAATCCAGAAATACCAAGGCGCGGATTTTATTAAAAAGCAAAACGACGATTTATTCGCCTGCATGCAAGGCCCGGATGACGAAGCGCTGATGTGCAATTTGGATGAACGCATGTTTCCAAAATACGCGCCGGATCAAGTCATTCGATACGACGCCCACCACAATGCGGTCGGTTTTCAGCATCGCATATTGATCAAGAACCAAGATCGTTTTTTTCTGACAGACCCTAAATCTTACCGTTGGATTGCGCCTGAATTAATGGGCACTATTCCATATCTGGTTTACAAAGACCGATTTGTAATGATTATGTGGGAAGCCCAAAGAGTTGTGATTATTCGCAACCAATCGATTGCCGACACATTCCGTAAACAATTTGAATTTTTGTGGAAATTGGCGGAACCGGTGCCGCTGGGATCTAAGAACCTGATTGATGACGCAAATTTTATGGATTCCTTGGCGCAAAAACCTGCTAAAATCCCGCCAAACAAGAAATAGGCTTTTTATGTCCCATCGCATTTCCAACGCCATGATTCTGGCCGCCGGATTCGGCACGCGGTTGCGGCCGGTTACCGACACCGTGCCAAAAGCGATGGTGCCGGTCCGTGGAAAACCGTTATTGGATTATGCGCTGGATTACACGGAATCGGCGGG
The DNA here is from genome assembly GCA_964458615.1 of uncultured Alphaproteobacteria bacterium. GTDB lineage: Bacteria > Pseudomonadota > Alphaproteobacteria > SHNJ01 > SHNJ01 > SHNJ01. The sequence goes on along the minus strand of CAYWJR010000009.1, from coordinate 8,953 downwards.
CGTTACGGATGTTGTGGTCAACACGCATTATTTGCCGCATGTAATCGCGGGACATTTACAAAACCGCAAAACACCCGGCATCACCATCAGCCATGAAGACCATATATTGGAAACCGGCGGTGGAATTGAACGCGCGTTGCACCATTTTAACGGACAGTCATTTTATGCGATCAATGCGGATTCGTTGTGGCTGGAACAATCGCGGCCATTATTGGATCAAATGTCCGAATTCTGGGATGCGGATCGCATGGATGCGTTGCTGGCATTGATACCCAACCATGGTCAATATTCCGAATTGCAGGGCGATTTCGGTTTGAATGCGGACGGGCATTTGTCCCGAACGGGACGGCAGAAACCTTTGCCGTATCATTACATGGGCGTGCAAATTATTCACCCGCGTTTATTCGATCATGCGCCGGGCGGACAATATAGTTTGAACAAACTGTATGACCGCGCGGAAAAAAATGGACGGTTATTTGGATTGTCCGTTTCCGGAATCGAATGGTTTCATATTTCCACCCCAACCGATCTTGCGGATACCGAACGGTATTTCCAGAATCGCGCCGCATCGTCCGCATGAACATTTACAATATTCCGGCGCATTGCGCGTTTTTGCAAACCTTGGCGGCCGGGATTATCCGGCAAGCCGCGGAAACCGGATTTACGCTCGGCGATTTTACGGTACTTTTGCCGAACCGCCGGTCATGCCGCAATTTGCAGCATGAATTTTTGCGCCAAACCGGCGGCAAACCGTTATTATTGCCGCGTATCAGCCCGATCGGGGATGTCGACGAAGAAGAATTATCGCTGCTTGGCGCATCGGACGAGGCATTGCCCCAAGCCATAGCGCCATTGCACCGGCAATCGATGTTGACGCGGATTATAACGCAATGGTACGCGCAAAACGGCAACCGCGATGTGTCGTTTAACCAGGCATGGTCGATGGCCGACGCGCTGGGCGGGTGGATCGATCAGGTACATATCGAACAGCTTGATTTCAATCATATCGAAAAATTGGTGCCGGAAAATTTTTCAATGCACTGGCAGGACGTTGCCGGATTTTTATCTATATTCGCCAAACAATGGCAACCGGCATTATCCCAATCCGGCATGATAGACGCAAGCGAACGCCGAATCCGGTTGTTGCAAATCCAAACGCAATTTTGGCAAGACAATCCGCCCGAAAAACCGTTGATCGCCGCCGGATCCACGGGCAGCATCCCAGCAACCGCGCGATTACTGAAAACAATCTCGAATTTGGAAAACGGCGCGGTGTTGCTGCCTGGGCTGGATACCGGTCTTGATCAAGAATCGTTCAACAAAATCGATATCTGCCATCCGCAGTTTTTTTTTAAAAAAACTGATCGATATTATCGAAATAGACCGCAAATCCATCAAATGCTGGAAATTCGCCGATCCGCCAATTTCCCCGGCCGATTGTGCAATAGAAAAAATATGGATGGAGGTTTTCCGCCCGGCGCAAACAATTTCAGCGTGGCGAAAGGCGGAGATAAACCCGGAATCAATCAAGAATTTACATATCGTAAATTGCTCCAATACCGGCGAAGAAGCCGTTTCAATCGCGGCGATGATGCGCGAGACATTGGAAACGCCTGGAAAAACCGCCGCGCTTGTCACGCCGGACAGGGATTTGGCGCGCCGCGTGATTTCACAATTGCGCAGATGGAATATCGATATCGACGATTCCGGCGGCGGCACGATGGACCAAACCCCTATTGGCCAGTTTTTTTTGACGCTGGCGCAAACAATTGCGGAAAAATATAAACCGGATTTGTTGTTTGCGTTCTTAAAAAGCCCGTTATGCTGTTTCGGCCAAAACGCGCGGAAGGCGCGGGAAACCATACAACAATGGGAACTGCATCTGCGGCGCGATTCAAATTTTATTTATTCGGCCACAAACGGGATCGGCCAATTCCAAATCAAAACCGGCAACCAGAATCTGGATTCATTCATTGCTGTTGCTGTAAAATTTCTGCCTGCAGACAATGATGCGGTTTCTTTTAGAAAATTCTTGGAAATCGCGGAATCGATCGCATCAACCGACACGCAATCCGGTGAAAATATTTTATGGGCCGGACACGATGGCGAAACCGCGGCAAAAATATTCCGGGACTTAATCGATATTCAAGGCGACATTCCCGAATTGCGCATGGCGGATTTTTGGAATTTATTAAAAGATTGTTTTGAAAAAACCCCTATCCACCGGCCGCACGACGCACATCCAAGGTTGCGAATTTGGGGCGTATTAGAAGCGCGGTTGCAATATGCGGATCGCATTATTTTATCCGGCCTTAACGAAGGCGTATGGCCGCCGCAAGCGGACACCGATCCATGGATGAGCAGGCCAATGCGCGGCCAATTCGGATTGCCGTCGCGCGAACGCCGCATCGGGCAAACCGCGCACGATTTCGTTCAACTGGCATCAAAAAATGCAGAAATATTCATAACCCGCAGCGACCGAAGCGGCGGATCCAGTACATTGCCATCGCGGTTTTTCGTTCGCCTGACCGCATT
>CAYWJR010000009.1:6006-6408 GCA_964458615.1 uncultured Alphaproteobacteria bacterium | reverse complement strand
GATACGTAGAAATCGCCAAAAAATTGGACAGCACGGCGGATATTATCCAAATATCGCCGCCAACCGCCAATCCGCCGGTAAATGCGCGGCCAACCCAATTATCGGCAACCGCTATTGAACTGTTGATGCGCGATCCGTATGCGTTTTATGCCAAGTATATTTTATCGTTGCGGCCGCAAGGCGAATTGGAAAAAGAATTTGAACATTTGGCGCGCGGCAATTTTTTGCATAGCGTTCTTGAAAAATTCATATCGGCCGCCCCGTTGCGCCCGCAACACGAACACAAAACATTGATTCGGGAAATCGCCAACCGCGAATTGTCGCCTTGGTTGCACGATCCATATATCAAAGAAATATTATGGCCCAGATTATGCAAAATATTCGATTGGTTCATCGGTATCG
>CAYWJR010000009.1:0-5996 GCA_964458615.1 uncultured Alphaproteobacteria bacterium | reverse complement strand
TGCAAGCCGTAAAGAAAAAATATCAAAAACCTGGGTCGAAACCGAAGGAAAAATGCACATCGCGATCGGGGCGCGCGATTACACCATTACCGCCAAGGCCGACCGCATCGATTTATATCGCAACGGCAACATCAGCATCATCGATTATAAAAGCGGCACACCGCCGACCGAACCGCAATTGCGATCCGGATTCAGCCCGCAGTTGCCTGTCGAAGGAGCCATATTGCGCCGCGGCGGATTCGAAAATTTGCCCGCAACCGCGCCCGTAGACAGTTTTGAATTCTGGCGCCTAAGCGGCGGCGGCGATGGCGGAGAATTGAAAATATTCGCCAAAAACCCCGAATCGATGATCGATCAGGCATTGGCCGGCGTACAGCAATTGATCGAGCAATACGCGCACAGCACCCAAGGTTTTACATCCGCGCCGCATGGAAAGAATTATATCCGCAATAAGGATTATGTTCATTTATCCCGAATCGCCGAATGGGGCGACGAGGAGATCGAAGAATGACCGGCCTGGCGCAAAAAAAATTGGCTGGTTTGCAACCGGATATCGGGCTTGCGGCGGCGTCGCCCGGACACTCCATATGGGTGAACGCATCGGCAGGAACCGGCAAAACCAATATTTTAACCCGCCGCGTTCTAAGCCTGTTATTGCACGGCATTAGGGCAGAAAAAATAATATGCCTGACATATACCAAGGCGGCGGCGGCGGAAATGTCGTCACGCATCCGGTCGCAATTGGCCGATTGGATCACGGCTGCGGACGATTTATTGTACCAAAAAATTGTCAAGATTGTCGGCACGGAACCGGTCGACGACGCCATGTTGCGGCGCGCCAGATATTTATTCGCCGAATGCCTGGACACACCGGACGGTTTGAAAATCCAAACCATACACGGGTTCTGCCAATCGATATTGCAACGTTTTCCATTAGAAGCCGGGTTATTGCCAAGGTTCAAAGTATGCGAAGAACGCGAATCGAAATTATTGCTTAACCGCGCCTTGCGCGACGTCATCGGCAGCCAAACAAAGCCTGAATATCTGCAAAAATCGATGGCGATGTTGTCGCAGATTTTGGGACAGGAAGATCAATTAAGCAAATTGCTGGATAAAATAATTTCCAAACGGCAATGGCTGGATGCATGTTTTGATGCGCATGGCGGCATAACAGATATGATCGGACGCGCGGCGGAATTATTGGGGATCGACCAGACGATCGACAGACATGATTTTTTAACGCGCGCATGCGCCGACGATGTTTTTTCCGTGGCGGAGTTGCGGCGCGCAGGCGGCATATTGGCGACCGGAACCACAACGGAAATCAACCGGGCGGAAAAAATGCTGCCCTGGCTGAGTTTAGATCAAACCGCCCGCGCCAATTGTTGGAATAACTATCTGGATGCGTTTTTAACCGGCGATGACGGCATATACAAAACCCTGGTTACCAAAGGCACTTTGGAAAAGCACCCGGATTTAGAATCCATTTTAAGAACCGAGGCCGAACGGGTTTTGCGGATTGAACATAAATTAAAAGCATATGATTTGGTGGATCATACCGAATCGGCGTTGCAATTGGCGCATGCCGTTCTGTTAAAATATCAAGACATAAAATCCAAACAAAGCGTTTTGGATTACGACGATTTGATCGCCTGCACCTTGCGGCTTTTGCAAAAACCCGGCATTGCGCCATGGGTGCTGTTCAAATTGGATGGCGGAATCGACCACGTATTAATTGACGAAGCGCAGGATACAAGTCCCGAACAATGGGCAATCATAAAAATTCTGACAGGGGAATTTTTCGCGGGCGACGGAACCCGATCCAATCCCGCGTCGGTTTTCGCCGTCGGCGATCCCAAACAATCTATTTTCAGTTTTCAACACGCCGATCCGCGCGGCTTTATCGAAATGCAAGGCTATTATTCTTCGGCAGCATTCGAAAGCCGCCAAGAATTGCGGATCATACCTCTGACCCATTCCTATCGGTCTGCGGGCGAAGTATTGCAAGTTGTCGATTCGGTGTTTTCTAAAACCGACGCAAAGCGCGGAGTCAGCTTTTTTACCAAAGCGGAAGAACAGAAAAAATTATTATTGGCTCCGGATCAGGAATTGATGGAACACATCGCCATGCGCGCGGATATATCCGGGCTTGTGGAAATATGGCCGCTGGCATTGGACAGCGAAAAACCGGAAATAACGCCGTGGCGCACGCCGGAATCGCGGCAAGATAAAATATCCGGCCAATCGCGGCTGGCGGATGCAATCGCCGACAGAATTCAAAAATGGCTGGAAAACGGGGAAATGTTGCCGGCCAATTCCTATACCAAACGCGGCGCAAGGCGCATGCGCGCGGGCGATATTATGATTCTGGTGCGGCGGCGCAACGCGTTCGTCGGCACATTAACCCGGGCATTGAAAATGCGCGGAATCCCCGTTGCCGGCGTCGACCGATTGGTGTTATCGCAACATATAGCGATTATGGATTTACTGGCGGTTGGTAAATTCCTGTTGTTGCCGCATGACGATTTAAATTTGTGCAGTGTTTTGAAATCGCCCTTGTGCGGCATAAATCCGGATAAAATAGAAAATTTATTATTCTTGTTGTGCCATAACCGAAAAGAAAAATCGGTTTGGCAAAGATTGCGTGAAGAAAGCGCAAACCCGGATTTGCAAGATGCTTATAATTTCCTTATGCAAATTATTTCCGATCACCAATCATCGCGGCCATTCGAAATTTATTCCGACATCTTAAATAAATGGAATGGACGCAAAAAATTTCTATCGCGATTGGGAATCGAATGTTTGGATCCATTGGACGAGTTTCTGAATCTGTGCGCGGCGAATAACGACCGGACATCGAATTTACAATCGTTTGTACATTGGATGGAATCCGACAAAACCGAGGTCAAGCGCGATTTAGACGCGGGCGAGCGCAGCGAAGTGCGCATCATGACCGTACACGCATCCAAAGGATTGCAAGCGCCGATCGTATTTTTACCCGACACCACGCGAATTCCCAAACCGCAAGGAAAATCGCCGGATTTGATGTTCGACGAGGACAAAAAAATATTGCTGTGGCCCGGCAAGAATTCCTGGATCGTCGATTATGCCCAAGATTTACGCCAAAGCGCCGATCAGAAAATGCACGAAGAATACCGCAGATTATTGTATGTCGCCCTGACCCGCGCCGAAGACCGGCTGTATATTGCAGGATACGGCGAGGCGGAAGCCAGCAGTTGGTATTCTTTTATCGCCCAATCGGCGTTCGATTTAATGCAGATCGGCCAAGCCGAATCGGTCAATTTCGATTTTGGCGCCCATATTTCGGAATCATGGCAAGGCAATGGATGGCGAATCGGAACCGCGGAGACGAAAACAATTCCCGGCGAAACGCCGCCGCCGGAAATTGCCGCATTTATTAAACCGGTTTCGGATCAAAGTTGGTTGATCCAACCGCCGCCCGCCGAACCGTCGCCGCCAAAGCCGTTGAACCCATCGCGCCCGCAAATTCCGGATCCCGCCGTTTTGTCGCCGATTCTGGCCGCCAATACAGGATCCAAACAACATGCTGGGTTGATGCGCGGCACCATGATGCATCGTATTTTGCAAATTGTGCCAAACCTTGCCCCCGATAAACGCGCCAGTGCGATTGACAATTATATCGGCCGGTTCCACGCATTCATTGGCGATGCGGACAGGGCGAATATTATCACGCAAATATTGGGTTTGCTAAAAAACCCCGATTTCAAGGATTATTTTTCCAGTCAATCCAAAGCCGAAGTCCCAATTACCGGAATTGCGGGCGGCCAGGTGATTTCCGGGCAAATCGACCGGCTTTTTGTCGGGGAAAATATAGTGAAAATATTGGATTTTAAGACTGGCCGCCGCACGCCGGAGTCCATCAACGATGTTCCAATTGCCTATTTGAAACAGGTGGCTGCTTATGCCCGGTTAATCGGGGATATTTATCCACAAAAACAGGTGGAAACCGCCCTGCTTTGGACGGAGGATGCGAAATTGATGATTTTGCCGCCATCTTTGCTGGATGCACATAAACCCTAGATAATTTCATAAAAGCGCCTATATTATTGGAAGAATTAAACCCCTATTTTCCAAAGGTGATCCACATGGGTACGATTGAAATTACCGACCAAAATTTTGATAACGATGTTTTAAAATCTTCCGATCCTATTTTGGTAGATTTTTGGGCGGATTGGTGCGGGCCTTGCAAAATGATCGCCCCGGTTCTAGAAGAGCTGGCCAAAGATTTTAACGGCCGCATCAAAATCGCGAAAATGAATATCGACGAAAGCCCGATGACACCCGGAAAATACAACGTCCGCAGCATCCCGACATTGATTTTGTTCAAAGACGGAAAACCGGTCGATCAACAATTGGGCGCACAACCAAAAAGCAAATTGTCGGCTTGGCTGGAAAGCAAAATCGTCTAATTTAGAATCTGCGCCGCTGTTTACCGGTGGTCGGCCAAAACCCGGCCCGCCAAATATAACGATCCGCAGATCATAATACGAACCCGCCCGGAATGGCGGGTTTTTATTTGTTCAACCGCATCCTGTAAATTCAGCGCGGCAACAGAATCGATACCCTGCCCCAATCCGATATTGGCCAAATCCTGCGCCGGCATCGATTTGTCTTCGCCGGGAATGGCAACAGCAGCCATCATTGAAATATTGCCGCGCAAATGTTTTAAAAACCCGCGCGCGTCTTTGTTGTTCAACATTCCCATTACAACCGCCCATGGCGCATCGTTTTGCGCATGCATCATATCGGCGATTATTTTTCCCGCAGCCGGATTATGCCCGCCATCCAGCCATAATTCGTCCCCCGCGCCAAGATATTGGAACACAGGTCCCGATTGTAATTTTTGCATCCGCGCCGGCCATTCGGCCGACAATATGCCGGATCGAAAATCGGTTTGGGATGTTGGGCGCAAATTCGCGCGCTCGATCGCGGCGATGGCCGTTGCTGCATTGGCGATTTGATGCTGGCCGCGCAAAATCGGGGATGGCAGATCGAATTGATTCAATCCGTTATACCGGAATCCGTCCGGTGTTTCATGCGCCGAAAAATCGCGGCCGAATACAGATATATTTGCGCCGATTGCCGCGGCATGTTGTTCGATGATTTTCAACGCGGCCGGATCTTGGGCGCCGATGATGGATTGCGATCCCGGCTTTTGAATGGATGCCTTTTCAAATGCGATTTTTTCAATGGTATCGCCCAGAAATTCAACATGATCCATCGATACCGGCATAATCACGGTCGCAGCGGGATTCGGTACCACATTGGTTGCATCCAATCTGCCGCCCATCCCGGTTTCTAAAATCACCGCATCGGCTGGAATATCGGCAAAAGCGCGAAAAGCGGCGGCGGTAATAAGTTCAAAAAACGTCAATGGGTCATTGCCATTGGCGGATTTTGCATCATGGATATAACGGCGCAAATCCGCGTCCTGGATAGCATTTCCAGACAAAACGATCCGTTCGTTGAACCGCACCAAATGCGGCGATGTGTATACATGCACGCGGCAACCAGCCGATTGCAATATCGCCCGCATATAGGCAACGCACGAACCCTTGCCGTTGGTTCCGGCGACATGGATCACAGGAGGAAGACGCAAATGCGGATCGCCCAATTTGCCCAGCAATTTATAGCTGCGCGATAAATCCATATCTATTTCTTTTGGAAAGTCGACTTGCAATTGCGCGGCAATCCGCCCCAATTCCAGTTGCAAAGGGTCGGAAATATTTAAACCGATTGTCATGTCAATAGCGGATTAAAACCCGGCGATCATCGCCGGGCGGTTTTGGCGTTTTTCGTAATACAGCAACCCGATCAAACGGGACAACGCGGATTTTATATCCTGACGTTTGACCACCATATCGACCATGCCGTGTTCCAACAAATATTCGGATTTTTGGAATCCATCCGGCAATTTCTGGCGGATCGTTTCTTCGATGACGCGCGCGCCGGCA
>CAYWJR010000008.1:18966-41023 GCA_964458615.1 uncultured Alphaproteobacteria bacterium | reverse complement strand
GCGCAAAATAGAATATGACAAACCGGATGGCGTTTTAACATTCGACCGCATGTCGTCGGTTTATTTATCCGCGACCAATCATGCGGAAAATCAACCGTGCCATTTGCAATTGCAAGACCCGGAAAAAGCCATAAAGGTGAATTACCAATTATACGACAGCCCGGAAACGCGTTATTGCCCGGCCGGGGTGTATGAATTGGTCGATTTGGACGGCGCGAAAAAATTGCACATCAACGCCGCCAATTGCGTGCATTGCAAAACTTGCGACATCAAGGACCCCGGGCAAAATATCAACTGGGTTCCGCCGCAAGGCGGCGAGGGGCCGAATTATTCGAATATGTAACACCGATTTGTCCTGTTTTTTTTTGCCCGTTTTATCTTTTCTAAGGATTTTTAAATGATACACCGTTTTGCCATTTTGCTGTCTTGCGTTTTATTGTCGGGATTTTTAACCGGCTGCGTTACCGATTCCGCATCGCAACCGCAACCCGCCATATCCGCGCAAACCCCCGCCGATCAAACGGCGCCGGCGGAACCCGCAACCGCAGCGGCGAATAACGGCCAGTTGCAAGAAAATTCTTTGTTTTCCGATGCCGCCGATACGCCGGATGGCGTCGCCGGCAGTTATCTGGCCAGCCGCGCGGCATTGCAGGACGCGAATTTCGCCCGGTCGGCGGAATATTTACAACAAGCATTAAACAAAGATCCGAAAAACCAATCGTTGATCGAACGGGTTTGCGTTTTGTATATCATGAGCGGTCAAATCCAAAAATCGCTGCCATTGGCCAGACAATGGCAAAACAACAAACCGAAATCCTTGTTGCCCAGCATGGTTTTATTCCTGGATGCTGCCAAACGCGGCCGCATTGCGGAAGCCGATAAAATTCTAACCGGCATGGAAACGGGCGGTTTGAACAAACTGACTTTGCCGCTGTTGCGCGCCTGGATCGAAGCGGGCAAGGGAAATAGCGATGCGGCGATTGCGGCCATAAAACCGTTATTCGCGCATGAAACCGCGGGCGGCATTATTTTAATCCACGCCGCATTGTTGGCGGAATATAACCGCGATTTCGCAATGGCCGCCGATTTTTACAACCAAGCGATCGCGCGGTTCACCGTAACGCCGCTGCGGTTGGCGATGAATTTGGGCAATATTTACGAAACAACGCAAGAGGCGGACAAAGCCAAAGCGCTGTATGACGCGTTTACCAAACGCAGCCCGAACAATTATATTTTCGACGCCGCATATGCCCGGATCGACAAATCGCAAACCGCGCCTGCGAACGTGCGCACCATGCAAGACGGCATCGCCCAGGTTTTGTTCGACATCGCAACATCGTTCGAAGGCCAGGCGGGCAATGATCTGGCGGCCGTTTACGCGCAATTATCGGCGTATATGCAGCCGGATTTCGAATTCAATCAATTGCTGTTATCGGAAATATTCGAATCGTTCGAACAATATGACGCCGCAGCGGCAATCCATGAAAAATTGGCGTCTCATCCGGCGTTTGGATGGTCCAGCGGTTTGCGGCTGGCGCGCGATTATGAAAAAATGAATCAGGAATCCAAGGCGGTCGGTGTTTTGGAAAAAATGCGCAAGGCGCACCCAAAACGCATCGAAGCCGTGACCATGTTGGGCGATTTGTACCGCAACAAAAAAGATTACGCCGCCGCCATCGAAGCCTATAGCGAGGCGATGGCCGCAAGCGACGGCGACAAGGCAACCGACTGGCCGCTATATTACGCGCGCGGCACCGCGTTCGAACGCGCCGGTTTATGGCCGCAAGCGGAAAAAGATTTGCGCCAGGCCCTAAGCCTGTCGCCGGATCAACCATATGTGTTGAATTATCTGGCGTATTCGTTCGTCGAAAAAGGCGAAAATTTGGACGAAGCCTTGGCGATGTTGAAAAAAGCGGTGCAATTGGCGCCGGGCGATGCGTTTATCATCGACAGTTTGGGTTGGGCATTATACCGCCAGGGCAATTACGAAGAAGCCGCGCCGATTTTGCAGCAAGCGGTCGAAGCGCGGCCATACGATCCGCAATTGATCGATCATTACGGCGATGTGTTGTGGCAATTGAACGACCGCGAACAGGCGATGGTGCAATGGAACCGCGCCATGTCGTTCGGGCCGGAACCGGATTTGAAAAAATCCCTGGATCAGAAATTGCGCGAAGGATTAAAGGAACAAGACATCAAAAAACCTGAAAAACCGGCCGATAAATCGGCTTCTGCAAACTGATTTTATAAAAATCGCCAGCCCAGCATTTTATGACCATGTTCACCGTCATCGCCGCGCGTGCGAAAATAAATTTGAATTTGAAAATCACGGCCAAACGCGCCGACGGGTACCATGATTTGCAAAGCCGCGTCGTATTCGCCGATTGCGCCGACATTATCCGAGCGACACGGAACGCGGACAAAAAGGACCGCATCGAAACAACCGGCGAGTTTGCAAAATTTCTCCATCCTGATAATAATTTGATTGCGAAAACATTGGCGGCGTTGCGGCAAATTTCGCCCGATTTGCCATATGTGGACATTCAATTGCAAAAAAATATTCCCATCGGCGCCGGATTGGGCGGCGGTTCGGCCGATGCGGCGGCCATTATCCGGTGGGCGATGGAATGCGACGGCGGACTGATCCAAAAAACTGCTAGCGGCGAATTTTCCCCGCTGGCGTTCGGAAAATCCATCGGCGCGGACGTGCCGGTTTGCATATCGTCCCGGCCATGCGTCATGCGCGGCGTTGGCGATATAATCGAATATTGGCCGGACGCGCCGCAATTGCACGGTGTTTTATTGTTTCCGCAAATCGCCATTGCAACCAAAGATATTTTTATCCAATGGACGAATTCCAAAAAATCCGCCCGCGCCGCAAACGAATATCAGAACGACAATGATTTATTCGAACCTGCCTGCGCCGCGCATCCGCAATTGCGCGGAATTGCGGATAAAATCGCCGATTTGCGCGCCGATTTTTGGGGCATGACCGGCAGCGGGTCGTGTTTTTACGCCCTATCGCCGATTGCGAAAAACGCCGCCCATTGGGCGGCGCAATTGCAAAAACATTATCCGGATTTTTGGATCAAGCCCATCAAAACGGGCATTTAGAAATTCACGAAATCGAATCCCAAACGGTTCCCGGCCAAAAACGCCGCAACGCCCAACGCGACAATAACCGCCAGCGTCAATAAATCGTCCCATGTTTCGGCATTTTTCGAATTGCCGAACAACGACGTTTCGGTGGATGCCGGAGGCAAAGCAAGCGGGTGATATTCCGCGCTGATGTCGGTCATCGCATACAAATCGGTCGATGCGGTCAACATCGCAGGCGCCGATTTACCGGGCGCTGGCAATAAATTGCGCACTTGCTGCATGCTGTTTTCCAATTCCAAAATACGCATCTGCATTTGACCCAGGCTGGATTGCAATGCCTGTTCAATATCGTTCACCGAATCGGCGATCGCCGCAAGTCCGGCGGGATTGAACGGGGAATTTTGCGCGCCATTTTGCGGGGCGATGCGGATAGTGGTGTTGAATAGGCGTTTTTCACTTGCAACAATGTTCGGCGCGGTCAAATCCGCGCGATCCATCGACATGTCCGGCGATTGCACCAAATTGCGCACGTCTTGCAATGTTTTTTCGACATCTTGCTGTACGCCACCTTTGGCGATATGCATGATCGCAGCCTCAAGCCACGCGCCCATGGTAATTCCCGATTCAGCGGCGGAACGTTTGGCGATGGCTTTGGCTTCTTCGTCTACACCCTTTACGCTCCACGCGCCCAATACAGCCGACATCGATGATCCTTTTATATATTATTGTGTTGGCCAGGTTTTGCTGGCAATCGCGGATACGGTTTCAAAACTTGGGATACGCGCGCCCGACCCGTTGCCTTCGTAATTGGCCATACGGTCGTTCAAAACGCCCAGTTTTTGATCCATTTTTTGTAAATATTCGAACAACGCCGATTCGTCCAAAACCGATGGAATCCGCGGTTGCGGGGTCGATTGATTGGCGATTTCGGTCAATTGGCGGAACAAGGTTGGGTCCTGGGCGGCGGCCCGGATTGCCCGTGAAACCCAGGTTCCGATGGTGACGCCTTCTTCGGCGGCTTTATCCTTGGCGGTCTGCCGAGCCTTGGCGGAAACACCCTTTACGCTCCAGGGGATGGTAATGGCGGCGTCATTTTTGCAAGAATCGGTCATTCGTAGCCTTGTTTTTATTTTTTAGGAACAGCACCAAGATTCTGGATTACCAGAGTTTGTAAAATTTGCAAGTACTTACCAAGATATAGTAGTGGATATTTCGGTGCCGTGCCATTTTAGGTCACAGTATTTTTATCCACGTAGTTCTTGCATTTGATCGAACTTATGACTATTTTCTCATCTCTGTTTCAAAGGATTGGGGCGTAGCCAAGCGGTAAGGCATCGGTTTTTGGTACCGACATTCCTAGGTTCGATCCCTAGCGCCCCAGCCATTAAACACCCGCAAAAATATGATTTTTATTCCATCCGATTGCCGCCTGATAATATTCGATATGGACGGCACATTGGTCGATTCGACGCCGGTATTTTACACCGCGCTTGCGGCGTATTTAACGCGCCTTGGCATGCCGCACACATTGCAAACCGCAACGCGCGATTTTTTCGCGCTGTCCATGGCCGAAGTGCACGATAAAATACAAAACAACATCGCAATCGCGCGCGACGAATTCATCGCCGAAATCGGCGCGCAATACCGGTCGGTCATGCCCGGAAATTTGCGCGCTGCGCCGCACGCCAAAAATTTTATCGAACACGCGCAATCGCGCGGCATAAAAACCAGTGTCGCATCGAATGGCGAGATGGAAAATATTTTGGCGACGTTGCACCATATCGGATTTTCGAAATTGTTCGGCGGACATGAAATTTTTTCGGCCGAACAAGTGGCGCGCCCAAAACCAGCGCCGGATTTATATGAATTGGCATCCACAGGATATAATAAAACCAACATCCTTGTTATCGAAGACAGCAAAGCGGGCATTACCGCAGCCAAACAAGCATCTTTGCGGGTTTGGGGATATACGGGACTTGGAGAAAATGCGCAAACGGCGCAAAAATTGGCGCTGGCTGGCGCGGATGCGGTGTTCGGCAATTGGCGCGATTTAACAATCGCCGCCGATGCCGCATGATTAAGGTATAAAAAAAATAAATTAAACCGCGATACGGTATCCGCCGCCTTCGGTGACGATTACGGCGCCATCGCCCTTGTCGTCTTCGATTTTTTGGCGCAGGCGGTAAATATGGGTTTCCAACGTATGCGTCGACACGCCGGAATTGTAACCCCAAATATCGTTCAACAAAACATCGCGCGACACCACGCGGCCGCCGGCGCGGTACAACTGGCGGATGATCCCGGCTTCTTTTTCGGTCAATTTTATTTTCTTGTCGTTTTCGGTATCGTGCATGGTTTTGCTGCTGGCTTGGAACAAATACCGGCCGATCCGCACCTGCGCGTCTTCGGCGTTTAAATTCTGGCGTATTTGCGCGCGGATCCGCGCCAACAGCACGTTGAACCGGAACGGTTTTGCGACATAATCGTTTGCGCCCGCATCCAGACCCAAAATCGTGTCGGCGTCTGTCGCCGCCGCCGTCAACATAATCACCGGCGATTTGAATCCGCCGCGCCGCATCAACCGGCACGTATCGCGCCCATCCATGTCGGGCAAACCGACATCCAAAATCACGATGTCGACCGGTTCTTGTTCTTTTATTTTTTCAAGCGCCATCGCCGCGCGGCTGGCTTGGGTGACTTTGAATTCTTCGTACAACGCCAATTGTTCGGCCAGCGATTCGCGCAATGCATCGTCGTCGTCAACCAGCAATATGTGTTTTTTCATCGAAAACCAGAAATAGGCGTCCGGGTTTTGCCCGGATACAGGTTAAGTGGGTGACTTCTTTTATATTTTTATCAGGCAGATAGCGCAATGTTTTTCCGCCCACAGCGCCGGGCAATCGCCCTGTTTCAGGGCAAAAAAAACGGGGCAAGAACTGGGCAAAAATTGCGCATCGGCGACTTATATATTGGCTCGCAGGGCGGCAAAATACGCCACGCGGCACCACAAATACCGATCCAAACCATTGATTAATAACAATAATATATAAAATCGGTTGGCATGGCAATTGCAAATATCAAGGGTGGGAACGGAGCAAAGTTATGACCATTAATTCTGTGCAACTGCAAAACACATTTTCCGCAACGTTGGGCGATGATGCGAATTTACGCGCGCCCATTTTGAACAACGGCCAAAACGCCGCGCCGCACGTTGAATTTTCAAAATTGCTGCAACCAAAACCGGTTGCCGAAGAAAAATTGGCATCGCCCAAATTGGCGGTTGCCGCCGCAAACAATATCACGGCCGAACCCGCCATACCCGCACGCGAATTATACGCGCGCCAGTTAAACGGCAACGAAGGCGCGGAATCGGCGCAGCCCGTTCAAGGCACACAAGATTTTTCCCTGTCCGATGTGATCGATATTATCAATCCATTGCAACATATCCCGGTTTTGGGATCGATTTACCGCGCCGTTACCGGCGATGAATTGTCTGGCGCCGCGCGCGTGATCGGCGGCATTGCATTCGGCGGGCCGATGGGCGCGTTGATTGCGACATCAAATGCGATTTACGCCCAAGAACATGGTGGCAAGGATTTTGGTGAAAATATGATCGCGCAAATCGGCGATGACGACGAAATGCCGCAAACGCCGCAACAATTGGCCGAACAAGACAACAACCAAGAACGGTCCGATTCCGCAACCGATGTCGCCGACGAATCCATCAACGGCGGCGATGCGGCGGCAGTGAATTTGGCCGAGGTGCCGGACGATATTTCGGCGCAACCTTGGTTGCGCGTACAACCACAAAGTTATCCCGCAACGCCGGTTGAACAGGAACCATTGCATCCCGCCGATATTGTGCCGAATAAACCGATGCGCGGCGATGCGGTAACGCCGCACGCATCCGAACAAAAACCGGTAAAATCCACATCGCCCGCCGCATCCGCAGCGCCGATAGCGCCGGAACAAATGCCGGAATACATGATGCGCGCATTGGACAAATACGAACAGATGATCAAACAACGCCAGCCGCAATAAACGGATTTATTTTTAAAATAATTGTTTGCCGCGACATAAATTTCGAAATCTGTTACAATTTTCCGCATGATGATCAAAATCAGCACCACCGATAAAATCCTGAATTGGAATGGCCGATCTTATCCTTGCGCGATCGGCAAATCCGGCGCTTCGTTCGATAAAACCGAAGGCGATCATAAAACGCCTTTGGGAAAATTTCCATTAATCGAAATATATTGGCGCGCCGACCGGATTCCGGAAATGCCGAAATTGCAGTTGCCCGGACGCGCATTGACGCAAAAAGACGGATGGTGCGACGATCCGGATTATTCGGGTTACAATTTTCTAATAAAACTGCCGCATACCGCGCGGCATGAAATTATGTGGCGCGACGATGGCGCGTACGACATCGTTGTGGTGATCGGATATAACCGCAATCCGACCATTCGCGGGCGCGGCAGCGCGATTTTTTTGCATTGTACGCGCGACGACGGAAATGGCGGATTTTTAGGCACCGAAGGGTGCGTTGCCATACCGTGCGCGGATTTATTGAAAATAATTCCTGAATTCACGCCGCAAACATTGATCGATATACGGTAATTTATCCGGATAATTTATTCAGACAACTTATTCGCGGGCGCCGAATATGGCGGTTCCGACCCGTACCATGGTCGATCCGCACGCAACCGCAATATCCAAATCGCCCGACATTCCCATCGACAATTCCGGCAAACCCAAATCCGCCGCCATCGCCGCCAATTGCCGGAAATACGGGGTTGGATCGCACATGGCGGGGGGTATCGCCATCAATCCGACCACGTTCAATTTGTGCGTTTGCGCGCATAAGCGCACGAAATCGGCGGCGCGTTCCGGCGCGATTCCGGATTTTTGCGTCTCGTGCCCGATATTGACCTGGACAAAAAATTTTTTGGCGGCGGCCAGATCGGGATATTTCAATATCGCCAAAAGCAACGATTCGCGGTCCAGCGATTGGATGACATCGAATAATTTCAGGGCGGCAAGAACCTTGTTGGTTTGCAAAGAACCGATCAAATGCAATTCGCATCCCGGATAATCGGCGCGCAATTGCGGCCATTTTTTTTCAGCGTCCCCGACGCGGTTTTCCCCGAACAAACGGTGGCCGCAATCCAACGCCGCGCGAATGGCGTGTTCGGGCTGGTTTTTTGAAACCGCCATCAACCGCGCCGCGCCGATTTGCCCGGTGATGTGTGCGATATTTTCGGCGATTGTTTGCGCGATTTCTTGCGTCATCTGATTCCAAAATAAAAGAAGCGGCCTTTATATGGCCGCCTCTTTGTATGTTTGTCAATAAACGCCTAAAATGAAATGGACGATCCGACCATAATCGCGGTTGCATCGTAATCATCCGTTGCCGTCAAACCGGATCCGATGGCAATCGCGCCGTCATTGTCGTAACTGTCGTGCTGAACCGCCGCATCCAGCGTGATGCCAGGGCCCATCGCATAAGACGCCGACAACAAAACCGTATTCAGTTCAGGTTCGCGCGCCGATGTGACTTGGTAATTGCCATGGCTCCATCCCAGGCCGAATTTATAAGGGCCCGTATTGTAAACGCCGCTAAGGCTGTAAATATCGGCGTCCAGCCCGTCGCCAAGACCGTTTTCAAGCTTGCCATACGATCCGCCGACGCCGAACGAACCAAAACCCAAATTCAATCCCGCCTGCCATGCGCGCACATCGTCCGCGCCGGCCGTTTCGTTGTTCGAATCGGTGAAACCGGCCGATGCCTGTATTTCTGTACTATGCCATTTTCCGTCATACGATATGGCCAACGACAGGCTTTGGGAATTTTCGCCCGCATCGTCGTCCGTTTCGGTCAACCCGCCGTTATTTTGCCGGTCCGATGTGGCGTCGGGCATATAAGACGCGCCGATGGAAAAACCGGCGAATGACGGCGATAAATAAATCAATTTCGTTCCGGCCGGTTCGACCGCAAGCAGCGTGCTGTTCACGCCGGAAACATTATCGCCAAACCCGGTCAATTGCGTCAGCGGGTTGTTGGAAAAACTGAGCGATTCATGCGTGCGGGCATCGGCGATAAATACATCCGACGCCTCGGGTCCCGTTACCGATTTGATAATCCGCGCATCGTCGGTATCGCCAACGCGCAATTCGCCGAAATTGCCGCGAATATACATGATCGTATCGTCGATTTGCCCATCCGACACGGTTTGACCTTCGAGTTCAATGGCGGCGCCGACCACAAGGCCGTTATTCAGTTCGCTTTCGCCGGTAAATACCACCACCACGTCCTGTTTCAAGCCGTGGCCGCGGCGGTTTTGCGCCTGGGGCTGGGTTACGCCGTCATCGCCGGAAATAACGCCGAAGGCGGATTTATAATGGCCTTCGATGCCCAATTTAACGCCGCCGGAATTCGCCGCAACAACAGGCGATGCGATGATCAATGCGCCTGCGACAACAAGAAAAGAGAGTTTATTTTTCATATAATGCCCCATGAATGTTGAAAAAATATTCGGTGCTGATGTTATATTATAACATACCCGGGTTTGTCCAACAGAAAAAGCAAATCAAACCGGAAAAAGAAAAAGGCGGCCAAAAGGCCGCCTTTCCCAATTCATGCCTGTGAAGGCTTAGAATTTGATCGAAGAGCCGACCATAACCGATGTCGAGTCGTAATCTTCTGTGGCGGTCAAGCCAGAGCCGATTGCGGTGTTGCCATCATTGTCATAATCGTCGTACGAGATCGCTGCATCCAATGTGATGCCAGGACCCATTGCGTACGAACCGCTCAACATGAACACATCCAATTCTGGTTCACGTGCTGTCGCTACTTCGTATTCGCCATGCGACCAGTTCAAACCGATCGTGTATGGGCCAGTTGCATAGGTGCCGCCCAATTCAAATTGGGTAACATCCAGGTCGTTGCCCAGGCCGTCTTTCAATACGCCATAAGAACCGCCAACCATGAAGTTGCCGAAACCTACGCCCAAACCAGCGTGCCAAGCGTTGACATCATCAGCGCCGACAACTTCGTTGTCAGAACCGGTGTAGCCCAACGAGGCCATGATTTTGGTCGAATCCCATTTGCCATCATACGAACCGGCAACCGAGAACGCTTCCGAATTTTGTCCGGCATCGTTGTCTGTTTCGGTCAAACCGCCGTTGTTTTGGCGATCGGATGTTGCATCAGGAGCATAAGATACGGCCAAGCTGAAACCGTTGAACGACGGAGTCATATAGATCAATTTGGTCGAATCGTTTTCAACTTTCATGACAGTGTTGTTCAAGCCGGCGGTGTTGTTCGCGTAGCTGGTCAATTGTGTCAATGGGTTGTTCGAGAAATGCAGCATTGTGTCGTCTGCGTCAGCTGCGCCGAAAACTTTCGATGCAGTAGGAGCAACAACGGCTTTCAAGCGGCGAGCGTCATCTTCATCACCAACGCGCAATTCGCCGAAGGAACCTTTCATGTACATCCAGGTTTCGTCGATTTGGTCGGATTGAGTTTGGCCTTCCAATTCAACGCGTGCACCAACGGTCAAACCGTTGTCCAAGGTTGTTTCACCGGTGAACCAGACTTCAACGTCTTGTTTCAAGCTGTGGCTGCGACGATTTTGTGCTTGTGGTTGAGCTGCACCATCATCATCATCGGCGATAACGCCGAAGCCGGCTTTGTAGTAACCGCCCAAACCAAGTTTCACACCTTGGTCAGCGGCTTGTGCGCTACCGGCTGCGAAAACAGCCAAAGCCACAAGAGCTAAATAAAACTTTTTCATTTTTCCTCCAATACACTTCATAAAAATTTGCTTTTCGTTTTTTGTATCGCCGCATCCATTAGCTTCCGACCAAGGATACGAATTTAAAAAACACATAAACAAAAAGCGGTTACAGACGGAATGACCGTTGAATCAAGGACGGTCATCCCTTCATCTGTTGGCAAAACTATATAAAATGTGTCTGACTGCCAAGTCATTCCCCGCATTAATATGTTGTATTCCGGCCATCGCGTGTTTTCCCCGCCACAGGCGAAAAAACCTATTATTTTCTGGGGATTAACTATTTATCTCGTTGATTTTGTTGCAATTTTATGGCTTGATGCAACCTTATTCCGGTCATACTTAGGCTGTATAGTCCCCATACAAGGTAGGTTTTTATGTCTTCTGCACCCAAAAAATTGATTTTCCCGCTGATTTTCTGTTTGACCCTGGTTCTGGGCGGGCTGACCGGATGTTCGGGCATCGAAAAAGGCGAGGCGTACACCAATCCGCAAACCGATAAAATGGCGCGCGACCGGCAAACCGAATCCATTTTCGGCGGCAATAACGGCGGCGCGGGAATCGGCGTGAACGGATTTTTGTGGCGCGCATCGTTGGATACGGTTGCATTCATGCCGTTATTATCGGCCGATCCGTTCGGCGGCGTCATCATCACCGATTGGTATTCGCCGCCATCGGACGATGCCGATGTAAAACCAACCGAACGTTTTAAATTGACGGTTTATATTTTATCGCGCGAATTGCGCGCCGATGGGATCAAGGTTACCGCGTTCAAGCAAATCGCCGATAAAGGCGGCAATTGGATCGATGCGGCATCCGAATCCACCACCGCCGAAAAAATCGAAAACGCGATTTTAATGCGCGCGCGCGAATTGCGCATCGCCACTGGGAAAAAATAATTGGTAAAAAATAATTCAATTCGCATAAACGGCAAAACGGGGGATGATCGAATCATCCCCCGTTTTTATTATCCCCGCAACCATCCACAACAGGCTGCGCATAATTGCAGCGTCCCGGTAAAACCGCGCGCGGTTTTACCGGAAATCCCGGTTATCCGGATTTTTAACGCGCCTATTCGCGCCCCATCGCCAAATTTCGGCGGTAGTAATGCAACGCCGCGCGCGACGGTTTATAATGCCGGCCGGCCGAATGGTGGGTTTTGAAAGGATCCAATTGCGATTTGGTCGGCATCGCGCCGCCAGGTTGCAAATGCACAATATATGCATTGCCGTCGCGGTCGCGTCCGGTAATTACCGTTTCAAGTGCTGCAACTGGTTTTATTAATCCTGCCGTTGTCATGATTTACCCTGAATTTATTGATTGAATTTACCGAATACGTTTTTTATCGAACACATACAACACATGGGCGTCCGGTATCAATGGCTGATCGCGGCCCAAATTTTTCACATGAACCGCGTTCCATCCGTGTTCGGCAAAACGCGTTTTCCATCCCGCAACCGTTTCATATGTTCCAGGCACCGGAATATTCGCGCCCGGATGCATGCCGGAATTATACAGCCAATCAAAGAAAAAAGTGCGTTCCGCATCCGCCTGTAACGCCGCCTTAGTTTTTCCAACCGGCACGGTTTCAATGACGATCAAACGGCGCGATACCAATTTGGTCAGGCGCGCGATGACCGATTCGTTATCGTCCGCGTGATGCAAAACGTTTGTAACGATTGCGGTTGTGTATTTATCCGGCGGCAATAATGCGTGTTGCGGGGTTATCAATGTGAACGGCACATGTTTGGCGCGCCCCGGATAATCGGCCACATCGCATGCATCGACCCGCAAATTATCGCGCGCTGCAATCATCGCCGCAACCCGGCAATCGCCTGCGCCATAATCCAAAATTCCCTGGTGTTTGGTTTGGCGGCGGGGCAAAAACGGGGTGATTTGCCGGTAAATAATTTCGGCGCGGTGCGATAAACCGGATGCGATCGCCGCCATAATTGTTTTTTGGCGCGGGCGCAACCGATTTGTGCCGCCGGTTTGAAATGTGGTGCCGATTAAAATATCATGCACCGAATTTTCCGCCCCATCCAACGACCGCGCGCCCATAATCGCCGACATAATGGCAAACGACACATTGGCGGGCGATTGGCGGTAACCGGTTTCGACGCCGCCATCAAACGATGCGCCGACGCGCGGCGCGGATTGGACATCGCCCGTGCGGTGGGTCAATCCCAAATTCCGCAATACGAATTTTAAATCGCGGTCGATTTCATCGCGGCGTTTTGCATCGCCGATAATCGCCTGCAAATATTGCAATGTGTTGGAATTTGAAATATTGGGATTCGAATTCGCCATGTTTTCTCGCCTATCTTTTTCTGACGGACCGTACCGCCGTCAACATATGCGTCCGTTCATCCATGGTTCGTTTGGCGATAAATGCGTCCACCAATTGATGAAATGGGTTTTCATCCGCTTTGATTTTAGAATCATTGTATCTTTTTTCCGCCTGTTTTGCGTCTTGGCCAAGCAATGGGAAAATATCGGTTTTATCGGCGAATTCCATGCATTTCTTTAATTTCTGCAACTGTGCTTTTTTTAAATGCCGCACCGACAGCGCAAAATCTTGCAGCACGGGATCATGCAAAGACAACGACGCCGCATAATAAAACAAAATGTGCCCGATCCCCAAAAAAACATCCTGCCGCTTGATGCCGGAATCTTTGCGAATGGCTTCGGCGAACCGGTATGGGGTCGCCAATTCGCTTGCCAATGCCTCGCGTTGCGATGGCTGATAGGAACTATGCGCGATACTCAATGCGCTCATATCCGCCTTTATTGCCGCGATAATTTTTCCGGCATGAATAATTCTTTTGTATTTGCTGGTTTGTGCTTGATTATCGCCCAACGGATTATCGCCGCCATCGCACAACGGCGCGAAATCGCGCGCCATTTGTTCAAGACAGGATACAGCCTCGCTGACCACATGATCGAACGGCCCGGACGATGGATTCGGCGGGGACAGATATTCCCGCGTAACGCGGCTTATCCGTCCGAAATATGTTGGCATTTGATTCATTATATCGGCCCTCTTGTTCTTTATTTTTGATTGTATCCTTTATAAACATGGACACTTTTGCTGTCAAGCCGCACGCCGGGCTTGCCAAAATATTGTTTTTGCTTAGAATTTGACCCTTCAAGGTAGGGAAAATCATGACCACAGAGCCGATTCGTTACAATTTCAAAGAAACAGAACAAAAATGGCAAAAAATCTGGAACGACCGCAAATCGTTCGAAGTATCGGCCGATAAATCCAAACCCAAATATTATGTGTTGGAAATGTTCCCATACCCGTCGGGTAAAATTCACATGGGACATGTCCGCAATTACACGCTTGGCGATGTGGTCGCCAGATACAAGGCCATGCAAGGATTCAATGTATTGCACCCGATGGGATGGGACGCATTCGGCCTGCCGGCGGAAAACGCGGCGATCGAACGGGGCGAACATCCGGCGAAATGGACATACGCCAATATCGAACAAATGAAATCGCAATTGAAAACCATGGGGTTTTCATATGATTGGCGGCGCGAAATCGCCACATGCCATCCGGATTATTACCGGCATGAACAAAAAATGTTTTTGCAATTTTACCAAAAGGGTTTGGCGTACCGCAAAGAAGCCTGGGTCAATTGGGACCCCGTGGAAAATACCGTTTTGGCCAATGAACAAGTGGTCGACGGGCGCGGATGGCGTTCGGGCGCGGTGGTGGAACGGCGCAAATTGAACCAATGGTTTTTGCGCATCACGCAATATGCCGACGATTTGTTGGATTCAATCAAACGCCTGGATGGATGGCCGGAAAAAGTGCGTTTGATGCAGGAAAATTGGATCGGAAAATCCACCGGCGCGCATATCGATTTTAAATTCACCGGATCGGATGACGGCATTACCGTATTCACAACCCGCCCCGATACTATTTTCGGCGCCAGCTTTATCGCGCTATCGCCCAATCATCCGATCGCCGAAAAATTGGCGAAAACGAACCCAGACATCGCCGCGTTCGTGCAGGATTGCATGAAAATGGGCACGTCCGAGGCGGTATTGGAAGCGGCCGAGAAAAAAGGTATCGATACCGGATTGCGCGCCGCGCATCCGTTCGTTGCCGGGCTGGAATTGCCGGTTTATTTGGCCAATTTCGTGTTGATGGATTACGGCACCGGATCGTTGTTCGGCTGTCCCGCGCACGATCAACGCGATTTCGAATTCGCCACAAAATATAAATTGCCGATCATTCCGGTGGTTATCCCCGAAGGACAAGATCCGAAAAATTGGGTTCTGACCGAGGCGTATACCGATTCCGGCATATTGCATAATTCGGAATTTTTAAACGGGCTTTCGGTCGACGCGGCCAAGGCGAAAATAATCGCGGAACTTGAAAAAAAATCCCAAGGGCGCGGCGAAACCGTTTGGCGTTTGCGCGATTGGGGCATTTCGCGGCAACGTTATTGGGGATGTCCGGTTCCGATTGTGCATTGCGACGCGTGCGGCGCGGTGCCGGTGCCGGACGCGGATTTGCCGGTCAAATTGCCTGACGATGTGACGTTCGACAAACCTGGCAATCCGCTCGATCGCCATCCGACTTGGAAAAACACATCCTGTCCGTCATGCAAAAAACCGGCGCGGCGCGATACCGACACGTTCGATACGTTTTTCGAAAGTTCCTGGTATTTCGCGCGGTTTTGTTCGTTACAATCCGACGCCGCCGGATTGAACAAAGGCGATATCGAATATTGGATGCCGGTCGATCAATATATCGGCGGCGTCGAACACGCGGTGTTGCATTTATTATATGCGCGGTTTTTCACCCGCGCGATGCGCGATTGCGGATATTTGCCGTTTGACGAACCGTTTTCGGCGCTGTTGACCCAAGGCATGATTTGCCACGAAACATACAAGGACGCGGGCGGCAAATGGCTGTACCCCGAAGAAGTGCAAAAAAACGGCGCAGCGGCGGTGCGCACATCCGATAATTCGCCCGTCACCATCGGCCGGTCGGAAAAAATGAGCAAATCGAAACGCAACGTGGTCGATCCCGAAGATATTATTTCCGCCTACGGCGCGGATTGCGCGCGCCTGTTCATGTTGTCCGATTCGCCGCCGGAACGCGATTTGGATTGGACCGACACCGGTATCGCGGGCGCGTGGCGTTATATCAACCGTTTATGGGCGCTGACGCACGACATTAAATCGCGCGGGTTGAACGGCGCTGTGGGCGGCGATTTGTCCGCATCCGCCGCCGAATTGCGGCGCACAACGCACAAAACAATCAAGGGCGTTACCGGCGATTTGGCGCAATTCCATTTCAACAAGGCCGTGGCGCGGTTGCGCGAATTGTCGAACGCCATCGCCGAATTCAAGCCGGAAAAAACCGGCGACAATTGGGCGCTGCGCGAGGCGATTGAATCCTTGTTGCAAATGTTCAATCCGATGATCCCGCACGTAACCGAAGAATTATGGGCCGCATTGGGGCATCAATCGCTGCTGGTGCAAAATCCGTGGCCGGTCGCGGATGAAAACTTGACGGTGGATGAAAACGTCACCATCGCCGTGCAAATCAACGGCAAAATGCGCGGCACCATTCAAATGCCGCGCGATTCGGCCGAAGACGCGGTGCGGTCGAACGTATTGTCCCAAAGTTTCGTGGCCAAAGCGCTCGAGGGGAAAACCGCAAACAAGGTCATCGTCGTACCGAACAGGATCGTGAATGTATTGGTTTAAAATAAATTCAACAATCGCGGTGTTGTTGGCGCTGCTGGTTCTAAGCGGCTGCGGATTTTCGCCGGTTTACAAAAAACCGGACATCGCGCGCGGGCAAAACGCGCCGACGGCCGAAACCGAAGAATTGCGTTATATCGAAATAGAGCAAATCCAAGACCGGGCAGGGCAGGAATTGCGCAACGCGCTTTTGGAAATCATGCCGGACGCGAAATCGCCAACGCGGTACCGTTTGTCGGTGCAATTGTCGGAATATATCGACGATTTCGGCATCCGCCGCGACACGACCGCCACATTCGCCCGCCTGACCGTAACGGCGCAATTTCAATTATTCGCCCTGCCGGTCAAAAGCAACGGCGCGAACGAACCTTTGTTGACCGGTACATTGCGTGCAATCAACAGTTACAATATTTTGGCGTCCACATTCGCCACATTGTCGGCCGAAGAAGATGCGAGGTCGCGCGCCAGCCGCCAGTTGGCCGACGACATCAAATTGCGCCTGGGCGCTTATTTCAAAAACAGCGATTAATTTATGAAATTGCCGCCGCAGCAAATCGAATCTTTTATAGCCCAGGTGCCGCGCGCTTGCCGCGCGGTTTTGCTGTATGGCCCGGACGAAGGCATGAACCGGGTGCGCGCGCAAAATATTATCCGGCAAAAATTGGGCGAAAAACCCGATCCATTCGCGTTGATCGAATGGCAAGCGGGCGAATTATCGGCTGATCCCGCGCGCATTCTGGATGAAACGCAAACATTGCCGTTCGGCGGCGATCAAAAAATCGTCTATATCCGCGCCGCAACCGATACGTTGGCAACCGCCCTGGCGTCGGCGATCGATCAGTGCCCGAAATTTTCCAGCATCATAGTCGAAGCCGCCGAATTGACGCCGAAATCGGCGTTGCGGCAATTATTCGAATCGCTGGACGAACGCGCGGCGGCGGTTCCCGCATACGAAGACGAAGGCCGAAACCTGCAACAATTCGTACAAGGTTTTTTTTCATCGGCGAAAATCACCCTGGATTCCGGCGTGATGCCGCTGTTATTGCAATCATTGTCCGGCAACCGCATGGTCAATCAACAGGAATTGCAAAAATTATTGCTGTATATCGAACCGCGAAAAACCGTCACCGCGGACGATGTCGAATCGTGCCTGGCGTTGCAATCGGACGCGGAATTGGACGATGCGGTGTTCGCCGCGTTTTCCGGCAATGCCAAATCGCTGATCGCCGCGTTAGACAGCCTAAAGGGCGAAGGCATGCCGGCAATCGCGTTGTTGCGCGCGGCGATCCGCCACACGATGCGCCTGCATTGGGCGAAATCGATGTTGGCAGCGGGCGCGGAATTGGACAGCACCATGAAATTGTTGCGCCCGCCGGTGTTTTTCAAAAAACTGCGCGCGTTCGAATCGCAATTGCGCCTGTGGCCGCAATCCAGTTTGATGAAAATATCGGCGCGGTTGCAAGATGCGGAAACGTCGTGCAAATCAAGCGGGTTCCCAGCCGAGGAAATCGCCGCGCAAACATTGATCGGCATTTGTGTCCAAGGCCAGGCATTTTCCAAAAAATACGCGTAATATCATATAGTTGGCAAAATCCTTTTTGCTTTACAACCCGCATAATATCGTTTAAAGATACAATTAAATAAAAACGAAGAGGGTAATATAACATATGTCCCAATTATTATTGGCGCCGCACGAACGGCCATCCATTGCGCGCGGCGGCACGCCGCACAAACAAGCGCGCAAGCCCATGCCGCAAAATGATGGCACATCGGCGCCGCGCAAAGTTTTATTGTCGGAATTGGCCAAATGCGCAACAATCGCCGATAAATGGGGTGTCGTAAACAAATTCATCCCGATCACCGTCATATTGGACGAAAGATCCTGTGTCGGCGTTTTAATCAATGCGTTCGCCCCCGGCACCGACCGCGACAATGTGGTTCAAAAATTACACCAACTGGCAATCGGGCAAAACAAAACTCGATTGGCCGAAAAAATTCGTACAATCGCGGCGAACCAAGCCGCGCGCATCGGCAAGCCGACATTGGAAATTATCGTCCGCACCGGCAAGGCAAGATAAAATGGCCAAGGAAAATTTTGACGGGATCTTTTCTTTGATTGAATTGGCGCGATGGATGGCCGCGCCGAACATGGCGTTCGCGTTGCATCATAATTGTTATGGCGTCACCCCGTTCACGGCCGAAGAAAAAATGGAAATTGCCGAAGAAATACGAAATAGACGCGCCAAAATCGCCCGGCATTTAAAGATCGCCGATAACCCGCAAATCGACACCAAAAAATTTATTTTAACCGCGGCGCGAATATTGTTCGGATCGGCCATCGACATGCCGGCCGATCAACAACGCACCATATCCACAATGCCGGAAATATTATGGATGTCTCAAACCAAACGCGCGCGTTAAACGCCTATCGTTTCAGGCGTTTCAACACATCGTCCAATTGATCCAGATTTTGATAATGCACCGTCAATTGGCCGGATTTTCCGGAAAACCGGATTTCCACGCGCATGCCCAAAATTTGCGATAATTGTTTTTCCAAATCCCGCGTGCTGGCATCCGCGCCGTCATTGTTGATATTGGTTTTGGATGGATTTGCGGCGGCGTTCGTGTCGTTGGCGGGTGTAAACGATGCCCGGCCTTGGACATTCACGATTCCGGACGCGGATTTTGTTTTGCCCAACCCCAAAAACGATTCGGCCTGGCGCACATTCAATTGTTTTTCGACAATTTCCCGCGCGGCCGTCTCGGCGTCTTTGCGGCCGATCAATAATTTGGCGTGCCCGGTCGACAATTCGCCGGAACGCACATAATCGCGCACGGTTTTCGGCAAATCCAGCAAACGCATCATATTGGAAATATAACTGCGCGATTTGCCCAACTGCGCCGCGACATCGTCCTGGGTGCGGCCGAATTCTTCCGTCAGGCGGTAATACCCTTGCGCTTCCTCGATCGGGTTTAAATCCTGGCGTTGGATATTTTCGATCAACGCCACTTCCATGACTTCGCGGTCGGACATGTCGCGGATCAAAACCGGCACATCGTGCACTTTGGCCAATTGCGCGGCGCGCCAACGGCGTTCACCGGCGATCAATTCATATTGATTCGGATTTTTCGGATCGCGGCGCACCAATAATGGCTGTAAAACGCCTTTGGCGGCGATGGAATCGGCCAATTGTTGCAACGCGGCGGGTTCGAAATCATGACGCGGTTGAAATTTTCCCGGCATGATCGATCCGATCGGAACGGTTTTTCCACCCGCCCGCGCTTTGTCCAATTGCGCGTAATCGGCGGTTTCATCGCCCAATAACGACGCCAAACCGCGGCCCAAGCCTTTTTTCACATCTGCGTTCATTTTTTCCCCTATCTAAAAATACAATAATTTAAAATATAAAAATTCCGTTATGCCGCCTGGCTGACCGGCAACCGTTGCGCCAACATCGCCTCGCGTTTTAAAACTTCGCTGGCCAGATGCATGTATGCGACCGATCCCGAACATTTATGATCATACAGCAAAACGGGTTTTCCGTGGCTTGGCGCTTCGGATACGCGGACGTTGCGCGGAATCACGGTGTCGTATACTTTTTCGCCGAAAAATTCGCGCACATCGTTTTCAACCATCGCGCATAAATTGTTGCGTTTGTCGTACATGGTTAAAACCAATCCCTGAATTTCCAAATTCGGATTCAATTTGCTTTTGATCCGTTCGGTGGTGCGCACCAATTGCGACAATCCCTCTAGGGCGAAAAATTCGCATTGCAAAGGCACCAACAACGCCTGGGCGGCGACCATGGCATTCAACGTGATCAATCCCAAAGACGGCGGGCAATCGATGATGACAAAATCGAACGCCAAAGATTGCGCCGACGATTCATCGAAAAACGCGTTCATCGCGGAACGCAATTTGAATTCGCGCCCATCCACATCGACCAATTCGATTTCAGCGCCGGCCAGATCCGGGGTGGCCGGAATGACATGCAAATTTTTAATCGGGCTTTCTTGAATGGCGTCTTGTATTTTCGCATCGCCCAACAGCAAATGGTAACTGCCGATCCGCCGCCCATCGGCCGGGATACCAAGCCCGGTCGACGCGTTGCCCTGGGGATCGAGATCGACCACCAAAACCTTGCGCCCGATCGCCGCCATGCATGTCGCCAAATTGATCGCCGTTGTGGTTTTTCCAACCCCGCCTTTTTGATTGGCTATGCATATTATTCTGGTCATTATTTTTTCCCTGTTCCGGTGATTGTTAAAACAACTTGCCGCCGTTCGGCACGTTTTTATCCGGCGAGATCAATACCACATTTCCATCCGCGTCCGGAAACCCGGTGCATAAAAATTCCGACATAAACCCGCCGATATTTTTAGATCCCAAATTCATGCACCCAACGATTTGTTTGCCGACCAATTGATCCGGCGAATAATGAACCGTGATTTGCGCCGATGTTTGTTTGATACCGATGCCATCGCCGAAATCCGCCCATATTTTATAAGCGGGCTTGCGCGCCGCCGGAAATGGTTCCGCCCGCACGATTGTGCCCACGCGCAATTCAACGCCGGCGAATTGATCGTATGAAATAACCGGGTGCATTTATTTTCTCCGCCCCCTTAATTCTTTTAATCGCTCGGCGGCAAGATAGCCACGGCGCACGTCTTTGGCAGACTTCGTATCCGTGCGCAAAACCGGGTGATTTTTTGCAAATTGGCCGATTTTCACCCACATTTTAAGGCGGTCTTTTTCCAATATTTTTCGCCATTTCGGGATAGCCATCACCGCTAGGCACGCTGTCGTCCCATACACCGTAAAAACCGCCGCGCTGATAGCGAAATTTTGAAAATTATTTTCCGAAAAATGCGCAGCCAAATTATCGCCGCCGATTTTGTGCGCAATCTGCAATACCGGGCGGTGTTCGCTGAGTGCCGGAATCAAATGCGCGGCCCCCGCATAGGCAGCGGAAATAACAGCAGAGAGTCCGGTTACAAATCCGATTTCCTGGCGGAAATTATACGCGTATCCGACATCATTGCCGTGGCGCGCGATAATCGCCGTTTCCCGGTCGCTAACCAGGGGTTTTGGATATTGTCCGAACATGGCGCACGCAACGCCGCTTGGTGATGGAATCATACTCTTGCTTTCTTGTCGGTTAATTGACCAAAGGCGATTTGTTGTTCACAGCCATATAAGGCGGTGTAACGCGGTAAAAATATTTTTTCTGCGGATCATATTGATCCAACAATGCGTTCATTTGGCCACGATTGGCGATTTGCTGGCTGGCGGCATTCAACATGCCGACCAGGCGGAATTCGTTCGCGTTCACGCTGATATTCGCGCCGATGACTTCGGCGGGCAAATTCACGATCGCTTTTAACTGGCCGGGATTTTTTTCCATATATGCCATTCCATCCGGCATGGAAAC
>CAYWJR010000008.1:0-18956 GCA_964458615.1 uncultured Alphaproteobacteria bacterium | reverse complement strand
TTGCTGATGCGATGAAGACACCGGTTTGATTTGTCCCATTTCCACGGGCGCGCCATAAACCATGGTGGCGTTCGGGTAATCGCGTTTGGCAATGCGCGCGGATAAATCGTCGCTGGATGCGGCGGCAACCCGGACCATCGGATCGTTGATGCCCGCCAGCGATTGATCGAAACGGCAATCGGCTTCGCGCACAAAAGCAAGCACGGGGAAATAAAACATCGGCATTGTGTATTCGACATATTTACCCATCGGCGCATTCAACCATCCGCCGGTGCATTCCAAATCGAATTGTCCCGCCGCCAAATCCTGGGCATAGGTTGCGTAATTCAATTCGCGCGTCCATTCGACCCGCATATCCAAAGATTGCGCCAATTGATTCATATAATCGGCCCAAATGCCGGACATCGCGCCGGTATTCGGATCGCGCGTCATCATCGGTTCCCACGAAACATAACCGCAACGAATCGTTTTGGTGCGCATGATGCGGTCGAACGCGGTATCGGCGGCAACCTGGCCGATTGCGGCGCTATTCATATCGGCGGTTTGCAATTGCGCCAGCGATTGGTTGCCGTTTCCGGCGGTGCGGAACACGCCGGATTGCGGATGGAACAACAAATACGCAATCGCCACGACGAAAATAGCGATTAAAAAAACTTGCGCGTAAAAACTGAATTTCGATTTTGGCATGCTGCTCTCCGTTGGTTATTTTATCATCACTGGGTTGTTGGATTGAAATTCTTAATTCAAATTTTGCGTCTCATTAATTGGCGCATAATTTTTGTTGGCGCGCAAAAACGTGTGGGGAGTTTTTTCATGCGCGGACAATATTTTTTCCATCGTGCCGTCATTATGCATTTCTTCGAATACGTAATTGACCGTATCGGCCAGTTCGCGTTCGCCTTTTTTAAACGCGAAACCGTGCGAAAATACGCGTATCGGTTGCGATGTCGCAATGTCTTTTAATTTGCCGGGATTGGCCGCCAGATACGGCGATGCAACCGCGCCATTGGCGAATGCCACATCCGCCTTGCCCGATTCGACCGCCACCATCATTTGCGTTAAATCGGTGTTTTGCGGCATCGAATATATTTTGGCGTTCGGAAAATTTTCGCGGGCGATGATCTGGCTCATCTCGGAATCGATTGCGGCGACGGTAACGGACGGCGAATTTACGCCAGCCAGCGATTGATCAAACCGCGAATCGCCGGCGCGCACGTAAACGCCGGTGCCGGTGTAAAACAGTGGAATCGAATATTCGAAAATCGCCGCGGTCGGCGAATACCTATATAATGAAAAACACAACGCATCGAAACGGCCATTGCGCAATCCTTCGGCCATGGTCATAAAATTGACTTCTTCGGTCCATTGAACATTCCATCCCAAACGTTTGCCCAGTTCCATCGCCGCGTCATACGAAAATCCGGAAAATTTTCCGGTGTTGGGATCTTTGTTGAATTCGGGTGGCAACACGATATACCCGCAACGCAAATTTTTGGTTTGCGCGACAGAATTAAAAATACTGCCCGGCTGCGGTTGCAAATAATCTGCCAGCTGATCGGTGGGCGCGGGCTGCATTTTTACCGATACGAAATATGCCGTAACAACGCTGATCGCGGCGGACAATAAAATCACTTTTAAATTCGCATTCATTTTAAATGTCCTTTATATTCTCAATTACCAAAATTCTGCTGTCCGGATCGGTTATCGATGGATAATCGGCGCAATCGAATGTGAATTTGGATTTCGCCGTTATAATTTCTTCTTTCCAATCACGCCCTTTTAAAAATATGCATTTACAATTTGGATTAATTTTATCTTTTGCATAAACAATTAAATCCGATAACGGGGCAAGTGCCCTGGCCGTTATATAATCCGCTTTTAAATTTGTGTTTTCAATTCGCGTATTATGAATTTTTATATTTACCCCGGTTGATCTTGACACCTCATTCAAGAAAACGCATTTTCTGGAATCGGATTCGACCAAATTCACATCGTTTATTCCCATCATTGCCAAAACCATTCCTGGAAACCCGGCGCCAGATCCTAAATCAGCCAATATTTTATTCGATGTATCACCAAGGTAAGAATATATTTGCACCGAATCAAGTAAATGGCGCGTCCAGAAATCATCCAAAGTGGATTTAGCCACAAGATTTATTTTAGGATTCCATTTTTTCAGCAACTCGTAATAAGTAACAAAATTACAAAATGTTCCACGTGGAACATTTTGAATTTTTATTATCTGATTTCGGATTTTATCTGGAATATTATTTTCCAAAATATTCTCTATGCTACTTCTGTGTTTTGAATTTCTTGATTTGATGTCTTTTGGCGACGCTGCTTTTTAACATAACGCAGCAAATGAATCACCGCCGCTGGCGTCATTCCCGGAATTTGCCCTGCCGATGCCAAAGTTGCAGGGCGAATATTCGATAACTTGGCCACCAATTCAGTCGATAACCCGCCAATATTTTTATAATCCAAATCTTTTGGCAATGTTAAATTTTCATCGCGGCGATAGGCGTTCATATCTGCCTTTTGCCGATCGATATATCCGCTATACATCGCCTCGATTTCAATTTGTTCGCGGATTTCGGCGCTTATTTTATTTAATTCCGGCCATATGGTTGCGATTTTTGCAAAATCGATTTCTTTGTATGCCAACAAATCCAAACCATTGCGCCGAATACCGTCACGATTGATATGAATATTATGCAATTCCAATTGGTTGGGACTTGCATGAACCGACTGCAAAATCGTCCGCGCAACGTTCAAATCGGCCAATTTTTGGTTATAAATATTCGATCTTTGCGATCCAACACATCCAATATCAATACCCGATTGGGTCAAACGTTGATCCGCATTATCCGAACGCAACGACAAACGATATTCCGCGCGGCTTGTGAACATACGATACGGTTCTGTTACGCCGCGCGTTATTAAATCATCGATCAAAACCCCGATATAAGAATCGGTGCGCGACAATATAAATTCATTCACCGAACCAGATGCGCGGATTGCCGCGTTGATGCCGGCGATAATTCCTTGGGCTCCGGCTTCTTCGTATCCGGTTGTGCCATTGATTTGACCGGCCAAAAACAACCCCGGCACTTTTTTGGTTTGCAAACTTGCGGTCAATTCGCGGGGATCGACATAATCATATTCGATCGCATACCCATAACGTTTGACCACAACATTACTTAATCCATTGATACTACGTATAAATTTATCCTGAATGGCAATCGGCAGTGATGTCGAAATGCCATTTGGGTAAATCGTATCGTCGTCCAATCCTTCGGGTTCTAAAAATATTTGATGGCTGGATTTTTCGGCAAATCGAACGACTTTGTCTTCGATGGATGGACAATATCGCGGCCCAATCGATTCAATCTGCCCGGAATACATCGGGGAATATTTTAAATTTTCTCTAATAATTTCATGAGTTTGCAACGTTGTATGAGTGATATGACACGGTATTTGCGGCGTTGTAATCCGGTCATTCAAAAAAGAAAATGGCGTTGGCGGATTATCGCCCGGCTGTTGTTCTAAAATTTTCCAGTCAATTGTTTTGCCATCAAGCCGGGCAGGGGTTCCGGTTTTAAGCCGCCCCATATTGAATCCAATAGCCTGCAATGTTTCGCCCAATTTAACAGCCGGCTTTTCACCGACGCGTCCAGCAGGAGTTTTTTCAAGACCCTGGTGAATTAAACCGCGCAAAAATGTTCCCGTCGTAATAACCAAGGCGCCGCAACGCAAAATTTTCCCAGAATCAATTTCAATTCCAGAAACAGCGCCCGATGAATCCAGAATAATATTTTCCGCCTGCGCGGCGATTACGGTTAAGTTTGGATAATTCAGCAAATATTGCTGCATTGCTTGGCGATATAATTTGCGATCGGCCTGCGCGCGCGGCCCCCAAACGGCGGGCCCCTTTGATTTGTTCAACATGCGGAATTGAATTCCAGCCGCGTCGGTGCACAGTCCCATCAATCCATCAAGCGCATCGATTTCGCGCACCAAATGTCCCTTGCCCAATCCGCCAAAAGCAGGATTGCAAGACATCTCACCCAAAGTTTCAATTTTATGTGTAACCAAAGCTGTCTTAGCGCCCATGCGCGCCGATGCAGCCGCGGCTTCGGAACCGGCATGGCCGCCGCCGATAACAATCACATCAAAAATATCGGTTACAACTGAATTTTGCATGATATTTCTTATAGTTAGATCAGTGTTAAAGTCAAGACAGGCTGGAAAATACGATTAAGCAATTGATTTATAATGATAGCAATTAAATTACAAAATGTTCCACGTGGAACATTTTGTAACATAAAATCTATAAAAACATAATTAACGTAATTAAATTAATAAAAACATCGATTATTTGTTTATCTAAAAGATACGAACCAATTTCGATTCCTGCGGAATCAGGAAATATAAAAATCGATAATTGCCGCGCGATTAAAAATAATAACGGATCAAAACTTGTGCGATTGGAATGGCGCGAGACAACAAAAGCACCTGTCGCGATTACATTTGATTCTGATTTCTTAAATGCGCCGCGACCGCCGACAATTGCAATTTTCTGCTGCCATTGCCCAAAATCGACTGGTGGGTTACGAATTTTTCCGCCTCGGCAGGCGATAATAATTGCGCGCGCAACAACATATTGACGGTGTTGTCCAAATCCAATTCCGAACCGCCATTCAATCGAGCCGAACGCATACCGCCAAATTGAAAATATGTTCTGCCGTCGATCACATGCATAATGCCGCCGCCCGCATTGGCCGGATAAAAATTGGCAAATGGGATCGCTTTATCTTTGTCATGAATAAACAAATAATGAACAGGGTTATTGCCATCGTTTGAAACCAGCAAAGACACTTTTTCGAAACTATATTGAACACAGGATTGGCCGCCGAAATTTACGGGTTTTTGATTGGCGCTGCCGAAAAACGGATCTTTCTGGTGCCATGCGGCCTGCCACACCGGATTGTCGATCAATTTTAAATCATCGATTAACGGCGCCAATACCGGCATCGCCGCCAACAAACACTGAAAAACCGATTCAAACGGCTGTCCGGCCACGTCAATATTGCTTGATTTAACCACTTTGCCGTCTTGGCCGGATCTGTAGGTATTATGTTGTTCGACCTTGGTCAGATGGCCATTTGCCAACAACGCGGATGCGAATTCCATCGCCTGTTCATCGTCCAACCCGGATACCTGGACATGAAATTGATTATCCAAAACCACATCGATGCCGATTGTTTGCTTCAATGCGCCTTGTTCGTCATCGTTTCCGGATAAATTAATTTCTAAATTTACAACGGTTCCTGTTGGCCAAATGGTTAATTTGGCGTCGACCTTGCTGTCATCGTGGCGATGATTAAATGTAAAATTCTGCATTCAGTACCCTTAGCCTTGTATAATTTTATATTTTTTTCGGCCACAAAATAGCAGGCTTATGTTCTTTTTGCAAACATTCCAATTGCAAGCCACACAAAAAATTATTGTTTGTTTTCAATGATAAAATTTGGACGCACTAACCGGCCGGGCGTGAACATTTATTTGCCGATACAAAAATCCATGAAAATAATGTCCAAAATATCCTCGACATCCACTTTTCCGGTGATCCGCGCCAGGGCATGGGTGGCTGTGCGCAAATCCTCGGCCATTAAATCGGCACCACTTGCAACTACAAAACGAGTTACAGCGTCCAAAGCATGCTGAACCGCTTGTCTGTGGCGTATTCTTGTAATGGCAGGGGTTTCGCCGACCGCCATTTCCGATGCCGCCTTTTGACCAAGTAGTTCCAGTAATTGGGGCAGGTTATACCCGGTTTTGGTGGAAATTTGGATCGATGGCGAATCGATTCGCGGGGGATTCTGGTTCAAATCCGATTTGTTCCAAACAATCACCGACCCTTTTTGTTGCATCATCGATATGATTTGCGGGTCGATAGCCGTCAAATCTTGGGTTGAATCCAAAACAATTAAACGCAAATCCGACATTTGCGCGGCATTCAAACTGCGGCGCACGCCTTCGCGCTCTATATCATCGCTGGTATCCCTGATCCCCGCCGTGTCGGCCAATGTCACAGGATACCCGGATAATTCCAAATGCACTTCGATTACATCGCGGGTGGTGCCGGCCGTATGGCTGACAATGGCGGCATCGCGCCGCGCCAAAACATTCAAAAGACTGGATTTTCCTGCATTGGGCGGACCCAGTATGGCCATGGTCATACCGGTGCGCAATTTTTCCCCGCGCGCGGAATCCGATAAATGCGCGCGCAATTCACCGCCAATTATTTCGACATCGGATCGCAACTTGGCGAATATATCGCCGGGAATCTCTTCGTCGGGAAAATCCAAATACGCTTCGATATGCGCCAAAGCGTGCAATAATCTTTGGCTCCACCCCTGATATAGCGCGCCCAAATGCCCCGACATTTGCCGCAATGCCTGGCGGCGTTGATGTTCGGTTTCCGCATCGATCAAATCGGCCAAACCTTCGATTTCGGTTAAATCCAGTTTTTCATTATCGAATGCGCGGCGGGTAAATTCACCGGCCATCGCGGGGCGGGCGCCGCAATTTCCCGACAGCGCGTTTAAAACCGCCTGCACCACCGCGCGTCCGCCATGGGTGTGCAATTCGACAATATCCTCGCCGGTGAATGAATGCGGCGCCTTGAAATAGACCGCAATCGCCTGATCCAAAATTTCGCCCGATTTTGGATCGCGCAATTTTACCAAATCGGCGCGGCGCGGCGTTTGCAATTTCGCGCCCAATATTCGCGCGATTTCAATCGCCTTATCGCCGCTGATGCGAATCACCGCAACGCCGGAACGGCCGGGCGGGGTGGACAGGGCGAATATCGTATCGGAACTGGACATGGACAACAAAACCCGAAAAAAATTATTCTTGGCGTAATATCAACCGGCTGACGATTTTGCCGCCCTGCAAATGCGATTGCAAAATTTCGTCGATGTCGGATTCGGAATCGTACCGGTACCAAACGCCTTCGGGATAAATCACCATCACCGCGCCATCCTCGCAACGATCCAAACAACCCGATGCGTTGATGCGGGTTTCCATAACGCCCAATTCCTTGGCGCGCGATTTCATGTAATTGCGCAATTTTTCGGAATTTTTGGTAGCGCAACATCCGCGGTCATGCCCATCCGGGCGGCGGTTGGTGCAACAAAAAACATGATAACGGTAAATGGACATCGGGATTATTTTTGGAATTATTTTTTATTTTTATGGTCTTCGGCCATGGCGACGAATTTTTGCCACTGCTCCATACCTTGCATGCCCATTTGCGCCCACATTTCAAAAAAATCCTGGGTTCCCGCGCCGCCAGACAGGCTTTGCATTTTTTGCATCCATTCATTTTGCATCGGCGTCAAATCCGGCAATCCCATAAATTGCCTGGCTTCTTCGGGGGTGCATTCGATGTCGATTTTGACTTTCATGAACCAAAGATTACGGGATAATAACAATCGGCGCAATAACAAATACCGCAATAAAAAAGGGCGCCCGTTGCGGGGCGCCCTTTTAAAATAATTGGCCGTTGATTACTTAATATCAAAATCGACGCCGTTATAATTGAACTTGGTATCGTCGACAGGGGTGGTGTTGATTTTGCACGTGCCGCCGATGGCCATCGCCGCTTCGGGCGATCCGCCGCCAATAACGGCCGATGCGGATGCGTTGATGTTGCCGCAATGTGTGTTGTAATCATTCGGATGATTGCACAAACAAATCGCGCGGCGTGTCGCCAATTTATCCATTTCCGCCGCGGTCATACAGGCGCTGCAAACTTGCATCGAATGGCAAGTGGATGGAGAGGCATCGTCGCATACTTCACAAGTACGGCATTGGTTCAATGCGCCACTGGTCGTACAGGTTGCGGCGGTGTCGTTAAAACACTGTCCGGCGGCGTTGGCCGGTTGCGCGATTGCAATCGCGCCGAAACATACAAAGGCAAACAAAATTAAATATTTTTTCATATGAGACACCTTAAGATATTGGGATGGTTGGTTGGCAAAAACCCGAAGGTAACAGTAGCGGAATAATCAAATTCGGCGCTAAAGTCAAAATATTTTATAATCCGGCTAAAATTATTAATAATATTTGTAATATTATTGCTCTTGCTATTTTATAATTACGTCCATAAAATCGCTTCCGGATCATTTTCTTAAGGGAATAATCGCATGAGTAAACGCAATATGGTGCCTTTTGTTGCTATAGCCACGGTTATGTCGTTTGGACTAATGGCCATGCCAACAGGCACGAGTGACCCCGAAAAAACAGAACCGGATTCCAAGGCAATTTCTGTAACTCCGGTAGCGATTGATCTTGCCAACCCTTCCTTAATCGAGGCGCTTGGGAAAATTCAAGGGTTCAACGCCGAACAATTCGGGCAAACAATATCGGGCAAAACATCGGCCGATTTCGCCGTAACGCCAAACAGCGCGTTTTTCCAACCGCTTGATGAACAATCGCTTGCCGCGCGCCGCGCCGAAAACGCCAAATACGCCCCATTTTCCGGCGATATGCTGCCGCGCGCGGATGGCGAATACATGATTGGCGCCTATCAAGTGCGAACGGATTTAAAATTCGAAAACGGTAAAACCAAAATCGAATATGAAAATTTAAACGCGGTTCTGCCAGGGCAAAATTTAATTTTTATCGAATACACGGACAAACCGGATGTTGGCGAGGCGTGGAAAATACCGGACAAGGCGTATGTTTCACAGCAAATCATCGCCGTTCCCGTCATGCGCGGCGGAAAACCGAACGGGCGGTATTTTGTCATGATGCCGTTGCGCGATGCGAATTATGACGACATCGCAAAATCGGCCGCATCCTATGGCGATTATGTCGTGGAATACGCTGTCCGCACGGCTCGATCGGATGAAAAACCGAAATTTAAAAAAATCCCCGGCCAGGAACAATCATTGACCCAATTGAACGCGCGCGGAATCGAATTTTACGGCGATGCGTTATACATGGATCCGGAAGTATTTGGAAAAACACTGGATGAATTCTCTCCTGTCGGCATATCCCGCCCGCTGATTTTACGCGGCGTGCAAAAAACCACAATTAATGGTCAACCTTATGCAATCGCGCTTGGAACCGAGTCGACGGACGGAAAAAATCCATATGTCATGACCTTGCGCGCGGCAGTTGGCGCCAAAGAATGGATCTTTCACAAAGAAAAAAATCTGGTGCCGAAATCTTGTGATACTGTCGCGGTTGGGGTTGTCAAAGGTGGTGATGCCACAAAACTGGATGGACATGTATTTATGCGTAACAGCAAACAAGAAAGGGCATCCAGATAATGCCGCAATCCCGCAAACCATATATTTTTATGGCCCCCGTTTTGTTGGGTGCGGTTGCGTTGTTATGCGTGCGGTTCACAAACGCCGGGCAACCCGCCGTTGCCCCGAAAATTATCGCGGGCACGACATTTTATCCGCGCGCGCTGGTCGACGGATCGCCTTCGTGGGAAATAACTTATGATCCAAAAACATCCGGCAAATGGGTTTTCACCAGAACGCAAAAAATGCCTGACGGAACCGATTCGGTTAAACGGTACGATGCCGCGCAATTTAAAAATTATTATCCGATGGATCTGGGCCGCGCCATCCGCCCCAGCGATCTGAATCATGTGGTTGTTGATTTCGCAAAACCGGACAAAAGAATCCCGCTGGCCGATCTGGCGATTTTAAAAATAACTTTGGGCTGCCAGGGTTCGATCGCGGAAATCGCCAAATCCCGCTTCACCAACGAAAAATAAATAAATTGCGTGCGATTATTTAACGCCGAATGTATCGATTAAAAATTGATACAAGGCGGCGAACGATCTTTTTTCTGCAACCGGATTATACCCAACGCCTTCTAAACCTTGCGCCCGCACGACATCGGCATGCGGGTTGGTGAATGCGTGCACGGCGTTCGCATATTCGATAAATTGCAA
Source organism: uncultured Alphaproteobacteria bacterium (assembly GCA_964458615.1). GTDB lineage: Bacteria > Pseudomonadota > Alphaproteobacteria > SHNJ01 > SHNJ01 > SHNJ01. Next base: position 8,971 of record CAYWJR010000008.1, on the reverse strand, counting down.
ATCCGCCCCGGCATTTTGCATGTCTTCGATAAATTTTTGCCGCGCCGCGAACGGCACCATCGGATCGGCCGCGCCGTTAAGCACCAATATTTTCGCTTTGACGGAATCTTTTAAAACCGCGTCTGGAAAATCCAGCCCGGCATGAAACGCCCCGACAGCCGCCAAATTATCGCCCGCGCGCGCCAATTCCAACGCGACCGTGCCGCCCATGCAAAAACCGATCGCTGCGATGGAATACGGATCGACATTGATTTGTTTGCCCAAAACCGCCAATGCCGCCCGCGCGCGATTGCGCATCAATTCGCGGTCTTTGTAAAACGCGCCCGCCCATTCGCCGGCGATTTTGGGATCGTCGGTGATTTTGCCCGCGCCGTACATATCGGCGGCGAACGCCACATATCCGTGCGCGGCCATTTCCGCCGCGCGGCGTTTAATGTAATCGTTATGACCCCACCATTCCGGGATCAACAAGACGCCCGGACGCAACGAAGATATTTCGTCGTCATAAGAAATCGTGCCGCGCAATTTGACATCGCCGTCGGCATAATCGACCGGCTTTGTTACAATTTTCGCAAACGCCGCGGGCGAATATAAAAACGCCGCCGCCGCGATTACCGCTAAAAATTTCCGCATCGCCATCTCCTGTAATATTTGTAATATTATTGCTCTTGCTATTTTATAATTACGTCCATAAAATCGCTTCCGGATCATTTTCTTAAGGGAATAATCGCATGAGTAAACGCAATATGGTGCCTTTTGTTGCTATAGCCACGGTTATGTCGTTTGGACTAATGGCCATGCCAACAGGCACGAGTGACCCCGAAAAAACAGAACCGGATTCCAAGGCAATTTCTGTAACTCCGGTAGCGATTGATCTTGCCAACCCTTCCTTAATCGAGGCGCTTGGGAAAATTCAAGGGTTCAACGCCGAACAATTCGGGCAAACAATATCGGGCAAAACATCGGCCGATTTCGCCGTAACGCCAAACAGCGCGTTTTTCCAACCGCTTGATGAACAATCGCTTGCCGCGCGCCGCGCCGAAAACGCCAAATACGCCCCATTTTCCGGCGATATGCTGCCGCGCGCGGATGGCGAATACATGATTGGCGCCTATCAAGTGCGAACGGATTTAAAATTCGAAAACGGTAAAACCAAAATCGAATATGAAAATTTAAACGCGGTTCTGCCAGGGCAAAATTTAATTTTTATCGAATACACGGACAAACCGGATGTTGGCGAGGCGTGGAAAATACCGGACAAGGCGTATGTTTCACAGCAAATCATCGCCGTTCCCGTCATGCGCGGCGGAAAACCGAACGGGCGGTATTTTGTCATGATGCCGTTGCGCGATGCGAATTATGACGACATCGCAAAATCGGCCGCATCCTATGGCGATTATGTCGTGGAATACGCTGTCCGCACGGCTCGATCGGATGAAAAACCGAAATTTAAAAAAATCCCCGGCCAGGAACAATCATTGACCCAATTGAACGCGCGCGGAATCGAATTTTACGGCGATGCGTTATACATGGATCCGGAAGTATTTGGAAAAACACTGGATGAATTCTCTCCTGTCGGCATATCCCGCCCGCTGATTTTACGCGGCGTGCAAAAAACCACAATTAATGGTCAACCTTATGCAATCGCGCTTGGAACCGAGTCGACGGACGGAAAAAATCCATATGTCATGACCTTGCGCGCGGCAGTTGGCGCCAAAGAATGGATCTTTCACAAAGAAAAAAATCTGGTGCCGAAATCTTGTGATACTGTCGCGGTTGGGGTTGTCAAAGGTGGTGATGCCACAAAACTGGATGGACATGTATTTATGCGTAACAGCAAACAAGAAAGGGCATCCAGATAATGCCGCAATCCCGCAAACCATATATTTTTATGGCCCCCGTTTTGTTGGGTGCGGTTGCGTTGTTATGCGTGCGGTTCACAAACGCCGGGCAACCCGCCGTTGCCCCGAAAATTATCGCGGGCACGACATTTTATCCGCGCGCGCTGGTCGACGGATCGCCTTCGTGGGAAATAACTTATGATCCAAAAACATCCGGCAAATGGGTTTTCACCAGAACGCAAAAAATGCCTGACGGAACCGATTCGGTTAAACGGTACGATGCCGCGCAATTTAAAAATTATTATCCGATGGATCTGGGCCGCGCCATCCGCCCCAGCGATCTGAATCATGTGGTTGTTGATTTCGCAAAACCGGACAAAAGAATCCCGCTGGCCGATCTGGCGATTTTAAAAATAACTTTGGGCTGCCAGGGTTCGATCGCGGAAATCGCCAAATCCCGCTTCACCAACGAAAAATAAATAAATTGCGTGCGATTATTTAACGCCGAATGTATCGATTAAAAATTGATACAAGGCGGCGAACGATCTTTTTTCTGCAACCGGATTATACCCAACGCCTTCTAAACCTTGCGCCCGCACGACATCGGCATGCGGGTTGGTGAATGCGTGCACGGCGTTCGCATATTCGATAAATTGCAAATCCGCCCCGGCATTTTGCATGTCTTCGATAAATTTTTGCCGCGCCGCGAACGGCACCATCGGATCGGCCGCGCCGTTAAGCACCAATATTTTCGCTTTGACGGAATCTTTTAAAACCGCGTCTGGAAAATCCAGCCCGGCATGAAACGCCCCGACAGCCGCCAAATTATCGCCCGCGCGCGCCAATTCCAACGCGACCGTGCCGCCCATGCAAAAACCGATCGCTGCGATGGAATACGGATCGACATTGATTTGTTTGCCCAAAACCGCCAATGCCGCCCGCGCGCGATTGCGCATCAATTCGCGGTCTTTGTAAAACGCGCCCGCCCATTCGCCGGCGATTTTGGGATCGTCGGTGATTTTGCCCGCGCCGTACATATCGGCGGCGAACGCCACATATCCGTGCGCGGCCATTTCCGCCGCGCGGCGTTTAATGTAATCGTTATGACCCCACCATTCCGGGATCAACAAGACGCCCGGACGCAACGAAGATATTTCGTCGTCATAAGAAATCGTGCCGCGCAATTTGACATCGCCGTCGGCATAATCGACCGGCTTTGTTACAATTTTCGCAAACGCCGCGGGCGAATATAAAAACGCCGCCGCCGCGATTACCGCTAAAAATTTCCGCATCGCCATCTCCTGTGATATTTAAAAATTAGAATCTTACGATTTGCAGGCGCATTTTTTTCATCAATTCCGGCGGGTTCGACATGCCCAGCATCATCATATCCGCCAGCCCGACTTCGCCATTGGGTTCGACCGAAATGCGGATATTGCCCGGCTGCGCGATAAATCCGCGCAAATTCGCCAGCGATGCGGTGAAATAAGGATCGTTATTTAATCTATAGACCTCGGCCAAAACATCGATTTGTTGCAACCACGACTTGATCGCCGCATCGCGCCCCATTTGATCGTAAATCCTGTTCAGCAAAGACAAATCGCGATATTCCAAAACAACCGACCGCACCAAAATCCCGTAATCGACCGGCGCTGCGGGCTGATCCGGCGTTTTCGATTCCGCGCCAAAATTGAAAATGTCGGGATGCAAATTGGCCATCAATTTTAAATGGAACCCATCTTGCAAAAATGTTTCCTGGCGCAATTGATACAGCGGATTGGACGCCGCATCGGCAATCGCCGTGCCGCTGATGGCGAAATTCAAAACGAATTCGCCGTACCCGAACGACGACATCGGGTTATATTCCGCGGGCAATTTTACTTTTTCCAAAGCCAGCCCGAAATTTTTATCCGTCACTTGGGTTGAAATTTTATCCACGCCGAATAAAAATTTGCCCGTTTTGTCCGAAACCTGGAAAGAATTCACCGCGATAACGTCGTTTTGCCCGCGCGCGAATGAAAATTTAACCGCAACGCCTTCGATTTTATCGGGCCCGCCCATTTTGGTTTTTTCATCGATCCTTATATCGATACCGCTGGCGTTGAAATCGTAATTGGTGATTTTATCGCCGTTGCGCCGGATATTGGAAATTTCCGCCGCCTGCCATTTCAAAGACGATTTGTCCGCCAGATTTTCAAAGAAAAAATCGCGCACCGCGTAATTGCCCGCATCGGGCGTCGCGGTGAAATGGAATTTCATATCCCCTGCGATCGTGCGGTTGCCGGATTGTATGGCGAAATTTTGAAACGTCATATCGCCGTTGGTCAATACATCATCCTGGGATTCTAAATTCAAAAACGATACTTGTTTGGCGCGGAACAATGTCTTTCCCTCGCGGCTCATGGTCAGATCGTCGAAATACAACGATTTGGACCAACGGCTGACCCGTGCATCCTTGTATTCAATCAAAAGCCCGGGATATTCCCGTTGCGCGTTGGCAATCGCCGATTCCAGCATTTTTTGCGACGCCCAATTATGCCAAAACCACCCGGCAGCGCCCAAAACCGCAAGCGCCAAAACAAAAACCGCCAAAAGCCGGATAGTACGAGACATGCGCATGAATCACCTTTTTTGCTGGAAAAACTGGATTTTACTATACAAATCGGGCAAAAATTAAGAAATCAAAAAGGCACAACCGCCAAAATATAGTTTTCCCTTGACTAATATTTCTCTAAAAGATATGTTTTCGGCATGACAGTTGAAAAAACACCCCAAATCGCAACACCGGCCTTTATCGATGCGTTGGAACAATCGGCTCAAACCATTGCGCGCGCACGCGTCGAAGCGCGCCGCGCAACAGAGTCGCCGGAATACCGGGCGGCCAACACAAAATCCGGACTTTATTTTCTTGGCACGCTCGCTGGGTTTTTATCCCTTGTTCCGGGCAGTTTTTTAGCCGGTTATATTACCAGGGAAGAATCCAATCCAAACTGGATGACAAAAATTTTGGGCGTTGCGGTGGTGGCAATCCCGGCATTGGGCGCATTGTTTTCGTATATGAAACACGCCCGCACAAAACCAAAAGATATGTTCGCCCCCGTCGCGGAATCGGCCAAACGCGAATTGGCCAAAATTTTCGGCAAAAGCGGCAAAAAACAGATTTATGTAAGGCCCCAAGATTTCCCAAGATTAAAAACCGCCTTGCAATCGATCCGTTCCGATGCGCAACTCGCGCAATATGGATATTGCAATGACGATATTTTGGCGGAAAATCCGCTGATGGTAAAAAAATCCACCAACCCCGGCACAGAAGATCTTTTGCAACTGCGGATTGGGAATTACGATAATTTCTGGACCGCGCGCGCATTTAAATTGGAAAAACATTTACAATCCACTCGTTAACGATAACGCCCATTCAAAATATTTGCGGCCATGCCTGAAAACAAATCCCCCATCCCCTATCAAAAATTATGGCGGGCGCTGGATATCGCAATTGCATTGCCGTTATTCATAATCACCCTGCCGGCTTATGTTATCATCCCCTTGCTGCACAAAATTTTTTCCAGCGAAAGTCCGATATTCAAACAAACCAGAATCGATACCGTTACCGCGCACGCGAAATACATATTTGAAATCAATAAATTCCGCACCATGTACGGCGACAAGGATAAAAAATTGAACGCGAAAAAACGCGGCATCACGCCGATCGGTTTTTTGCTGCGGCCGGTGGGGATTGATGAAATTCCGCAATTGCGCCAGATACTGGCCGGGGAAATGAGTATTTTTGGCCCGCGCCCGTGGGCGATTGGTGATTACGATGTTATCAACCGGGAATTGGCGATCGGATTCGCGTATGAAAGAAACCGGGATGTTAAAACCGGCCTTATCAGCCCGGGCGGGGTTTTAATGCGTTACCCGCACACACGCGCGCAATTCGTGCAACGGTTGGGAATGGATATTAGTTACCGCAATAAACTGGCCAGCCCGAAATTGTCAACCCAGGCGGCGGCGCGATTAACCGCACTTTCTCTTTTTACCGTTTATGGAATATGCTCCGCGTGGAAAGCCAGACGGGAATAGATTCGGGAATAAAATCGAAAATAAATTCCAAACAAGCCGGATTAATTATTCATCGATTCAAAGAAATCGTTGTTGGTTTTCGATGTTTTGATTTTATCCAACAAAAATTCCATGCCGTCCACAACGCCCATCGGCATCAATACGCGGCGCAATACCCACATTTTCGATAAAATCTTTTTATCGACCAGCAACTCTTCTTTGCGGGTGCCGGATTTGGTGATGTCGATCGATGGGAATGTGCGTTTGTCGGATAATTTGCGATCCAAAATCACTTCGGAATTGCCGGTGCCTTTGAATTCTTCGAAAATAACCTCGTCCATGCGCGATCCGGTATCGATCAATGCGGTTGCGATAATGGTCAACGACCCGCCTTCTTCGATATTGCGCGCCGCGCCAAAAAATCGTTTTGGACGCTGCAATGCGTTGGCATCGACACCGCCGGTCAAAACCTTGCCGGATGACGGAACAACGGTATTGTACGCACGGCCCAAACGGGTGATGGAATCTAGCAGAATAACGACATCGCGTTTATGTTCGACCAAACGTTTGGCTTTTTCGATAACCATTTCCGCAACCTGCACGTGGCGCGCGGCCGGTTCGTCGAATGTGGACGATACAACCTCGCCCTTGACGCTGCGCGCCATATCGGTGACTTCTTCCGGGCGTTCGTCGATTAACAAAACGATCAAATAAATTTCCGGGTGATTCGCCGTGATGGAATGCGCGATATTTTGCATCAAAACGGTTTTACCCGTGCGCGGCGGCGCCACGATCAATGCGCGCTGGCCTTTGCCCAATGGCGCGATCAAATCGATGATACGCGCGCTGGGATCGATTTTTTCCTTGCCCTTTGGAACGGTTGTTTGCTCGATTTCCAAATGCAATCTTTCGTCCGGGTATAACGGGGTTAAATTGTCGAAATTGATACGGTGACGGATGCGATCCGGTTCTTCGAAATTGATTTTATTGACTTGCAGCAACGCGAAATACCGTTCGCCGTCTTTGGGGCTGCGGATTTGGCCTTCGACCGTGTCGCCGGTTCTAAGCCCGAATTTTTTCACTTGGCTTGGCGATACGTAAATATCGTCGGGGCCCGGCAGATAATTCGCCTCTGGCGAGCGTAAAAAACCGAAACCGTCTTGCAAAACTTCTAAAACACCTTCGCCATAAATCGCCACATCGTTTTCCGCCAGGCGTTTCAAACAGGCGAACATCAATTCCTGTTTGCGCAGCGAACTTGCGCCTTCGATTTGCAATTCTTCGGCATATTCCAAAAGTTCGGACGGATTTTTTTTCTTTAATTCTTTTAAATTCATGTTTTTATCTGGTTTTTATGATGGGGGAATGATTGAGATGATTTTTTGGGGGGTTGTTTTTCGGCGCATCGCCGCCGCTGGTTTCAATTTCAATGCCCAAATACTGAAAAACGAATACGCACATTTCCTTGAAAATTCGATTTCCTTGGAAAGACAGGCCAAATCGCAAAACAGATTATGGGGGTTTTTATATTTTCGTATATGGTTTCGAGTGTAATCAAGAAACCTTAGGAAATGATTAAACCACAAATGATTAATCTTGTGAAATGTATATCTTGCTTGCCCGTTTTTGTCAATTCATTCTCCCATCCAATCATATAATTATTATAATAATTAAATAGTTGTAGTTAGTAGGGTGGTGCAAAAGCGGGGATTAAATTTTCTTCCCCAATATTATAAACATATTGTTATCTTGCCGCGTGGTTTGACCATAATTAGAATAATAACGGGGATAATCAAAAAATATCGTTTATTAACAGAATGTTAGGAAGGCGTATTTTTTTGTATGATTTGTGCGTAGTACCGTATAACCCGGTCATACCCGCAATTCATGACCAAAGGTAGTTCTGAAATAAAACCGGGGTAAGTTTTTACTTATCCCAAATCCGCCTGCTGGGTTGCCCGGCTTTTGTGTATAAAACATGATCATCAACAGACGATCCACATTTTCACCCCCTGAAATATTTTTCAATTATGCCGAAACGCAAAACTTTACATGTTCATTTGGTATCCGATTCGACCGGCGATACGGTTCACCGCGTCGCTCAGGCGTGTTTGACGCAATTTGAAACCATCGATGCCCAGGAACATGTCTGGTCGCTGGTGCGCGGCAGTGCCCAGATCGATGCGGTCATGCGCGGCGTTGCGGAATTTCCAGGCGTTGTGATCGCCACATTCGCCGATGCGAAATTGGGCGAAATGTTGAAATCGGCCTGCGAAAAATCCAAAACCATCTATGTCCCGGTTTTGGATCCCATATTCAAGGCGCTCAGCCAGCATATCGGCGTTAAAAGCGCGGCAACGCCCGGCAAGCAACATGAATTGACCGAACAATATTTCAACCGGATCGATGCGATGGATTTCGCCATGCATCACGATGACGGGCAAATGGCCGAACAATTGATCCAGGCCGAAGTGATTTTAGTCGGCGTGTCGCGCACATCGAAAACGCCGACATGCATTTATTTATCGCATCGCGGCCTGCGCGCCGCCAACGTGCCGATTGTGCCGAACCGCCCGTTGCCGGATGAATTATTTTCGATCAAGGGGCCATTGATCATCGGCCTTACCAACGATCCCGCCCGTTTGGTTCAGGTGCGCGAATCGCGCGTGCAGATGATGGGCGCGCACCCGTTTCAATCCGGCAACGCCTATATCGATCCCGACGAAGTCCGCGCCGAAATCCGCGCCGCCAACCGGCTTTTCGCCGATAATGGGTGGCCGGTGATCGACGTTACGCGCAAATCGGTCGAAGAAACCGCCGCCATTATTTTACAATTATATTATAACCACAAAAACGCCGCCACCGGATGAATACCGTCACAAACACCGATCCTGAATTGATTTTGGCGTCGTCCAGCGTGTTCCGGCAAAAAATTTTGCGGAATGCGGGATTGACGTTTCAATCCATCGCCGCCGATTTGCCGGAAACAGAAATGATGCTGGATTGGCAATCGCGCGGGCTTGATGCGGCGCATGTGGCGCGCGCCCTTTCCGCCGCAAAGGCGCAAAAAA
>CAYWJR010000007.1:32739-47834 GCA_964458615.1 uncultured Alphaproteobacteria bacterium | reverse complement strand
CTTGAGATGATGGAAACGACCGGAACGTGCGCGGGCATTGAAAATTATTCGCGTTATTTGTCGGGACGGAAATCGGGCGAACACCCGCCGACATTGTTTGAATATTTATCCAAAGACGCTCTGGTGATCGTCGATGAGTCGCACGTTACCATGCCTCAATTATCGGCAATGTACAAAGGCGATTTCGCACGCAAGAAAACATTGGTGGAATATGGATTCCGGTTACCGTCCGCGATGGACAACAGGCCTTTGAAATTCGAAGAATGGGACCAAATGCGGCCGCAAACCATTTATGTGTCCGCCACTCCCGGCCCGAACGAGCTTGCCAAAACTGGCGGCGTATTTGTCGAACAATTGGTGCGCCCGACCGGGCTTGTCGATCCAATTTGCGAAATCCGCCCGACCCAATACCAAATCGACGATCTGATCGCGGAATGCAGGCGTGTCGCCGATAAATCGCAACGCGTTTTGGTTACCGCGTTGACCAAGAAAATGGCCGAAAGCCTGACGGAATATTTAACCGAAGCCGGGTTGCGCGTGCGGTATTTGCACAGCGACGTAGAAACATTGGAACGGATAGAAATATTGCGCGATCTGCGGCTGGGCGTGTTCGATATATTGATCGGCATAAATTTGTTGCGCGAAGGATTGGATATTCCCGAATGCGCCCTGGTTGCGATATTGGATGCCGACAAAGAAGGGTATTTGCGGTCGCGCACATCATTGATACAAACCATCGGACGCGCCGCACGCAACGTGGACGGTAAGGCGATTTTATACGCGGACGTCATCACCAAATCGATGCGAGAGGCATTGGATGAAACAACCCGCCGCCGCGATAAACAATTGGAATATAACGCCAAACACAACATCACACCGGAATCGGTTCGCAAAAATATCAGCAATGTTTTGCTGAGCGTTTATGAAAAATCCGACCGGGTCGAAGTGGATTTGGGGGATGACGGCACGAAACATCTTGTCGGGAAAGACAGGGAAAAATATTTGGCCGATTTACATAAACGCATGTTGAATGCGGCGGAGAATTTAGAATTCGAAGAAGCGGCGCGGTTGCGCGATCAAATAAAACGTTTCGAATCAAGGGCGCTGGAAATCCCTACCGGCATTTCAATCCAGCAAGGATCATTGCCCGCGCAAAAAAAATCGAAACGTTGAATATCTGAATAATTTTTGGGCGATGATTTAGGCGGCCTTGCGGCTTTTTCCCGAATCGTTGGCGCCGGATGGAATTTCCATAAATTCTACATCGGATTTTTTCGCAGTTGTGGAAAAACCGGTAGCTTTGGAATCAACCATGTACAGACCGGCGGTTGCGAAAAATGTCGCCAGCGCAACGGCGTATGCCGCAATCGGCTGAGCCAACAAAATCAAATTGGTCATAATTCCGCCCAGCATGAATACGCTGGCCATAATGCACACAAAAATCACCGCGCGCCCATTGCGCCATTGCTGATAAAATTTGCTTTGCGGCAAAGATTGGGTTGGCAAAGAATTGGTTTGGGTGTTGGTTTCCATGATTGCATGCCTTTTCTGTGTGTCTAGAAATTCTTGACATTTCTATAACAGAAACAATATTGCAGGTCAATTGTAAATTTTAATTATTATATATCAATTATTTAGTTATTAACAAAATCGATTTGTCGCCCCATCGGTTCCATAACAACCGCGCCATCTTGCATCACTTTTCGCCCCCGCAAAATGGTTGCAACCGGCCACCCGCGAACCGCCATTCCATCAAACGGCGTCCACCCGCATTTATAAGCCATATTTTTATTCTGAATTGTTTCAGTGCGGTTCAAATCCACCAAAACAAGATCGGCGTCCAATCCGGTTTCGATGCGGCCCTTATTTTTGATACCATAAATCCGCGCCGGATTATACGCGGTTAAATCGGCCAATTTCTGCAATGTCAATTTTCCGGAATTTACGTGATTCAACATGATGGGCAACAATGTCTGCACGCCCGGCATGCCGCTGTGAGATTGCGGATAATGATGCTGTTTTTCTTCATGCGTGTGCGGGGCATGATCGCTGCCGATCATATCGACAATGCCGTTTTGCAACGCGCGCCACAACGCCTGTTGGTGGTGCGCATCGCGCACTGGCGGGTTCATTTGCGCATATGTGCCCAAGCGTTCATAACATTCCGGCGCGGCAAGGGTTAGATGTTGCGGCGTTACCTCGACGGTGGCGATGTCGCGGTTGTTCGCCAAAAATTCCATTTCTTGCGCCGTTGTAACATGCAATACGTGCACCGGCCGATTGCCCGCCTGGCGCGCCGCGCGAACCAACCGCGTTGTCGCGCGCAAGGCGGTTTCTTCGTCTCGCCAAATTGGGTGAAATTTCGGATGCGCGCCTTGTTCCGCTATGTATTTACGTTCCCGCAATCGCGGTTCGTCTTCGGCATGCGCTGCAACGCGTTTGCGGCCATTTTTCAATATGGCCAACAATGTTTCATCGTCTTCGACCAATAAAGATCCCGTTGACGATCCCATGAATATTTTAACGCCTGGGCATCCGGGATGATTTTCCAAATCCGGCAAACGGTCGATATTTTCTTTGGAACCGCCGATGAAAAATGCGAAATCGCAAAACGCGCGCCCCGATGCCGCATCCAATTTCGATTGCAACAATTCCCGCGTCAACGTCAACGGCACGGTATTCGGCATTTCGAAAATTCCGGTTACGCCGCCCAAAATGGCGGATTTGGTGCCGGTGGCCAAATCTTCTTTGTGGGTCAGGCCAGGCTCGCGAAAATGAACTTGGGTGTCGATCGCGCCGGGCATGATGTGCAAATTTTTTGCATCGATCGTCTGCGCCGCATTGTCGGCTGATAAATTACCTATCGCCGCGATTTTTTCACCGACAATGCCAATATCCGCCTGCGCAGTACGGTCTGGCAATATGGCGGTTCCGCCCTTGATCAATAAATCGAATTTTTGTTCCATGCGCTATATTTAAAGCAACTGGGCGCGAAAAAAAAGATACAAGTGAAATAACCGCGTTTATGCGGCCTTTGCATAGGTTCCAAGCATGGCTACTTGTTGGTACAAATCGAAATAGCTGCGTACCACCGAATTTTGGCTGTATTTATTTTCATATGTGCGGAACGCGTTTTGAATCAATTTTTTACGCAAAACTTGATCGTTCAATGCAGCGCGCATGGATTCCGCCAATTCATGCACATGGTCGATTTCAACCAAAAGCCCGTCATGACCGTGGGTGATAATACTTTTTGGGCCGGTCGAATTGGCCGCCACAACCGGCACGCCTTGCGACCACGCTTCGAGCAAAACGATACCGAACGGTTCATACCGCGAAGGCAAAACGAACAAATCCGCATGCTTCAATAACGCCTCGTGATCGGTGCGCCACCCCAAAAACCGGACGCGATCGGTCAATTTCAATTCTTCGGCCAACGCGGTCAGCGGTTTGCGCAAATCGCCTTCGCCGGCGATCCACAAATACGCATTCGGCAATTCGGTCATGGCGCGCAGCAAAATATCCTGTGCCTTGCGGGTGTGCAAACGCGCGGTCGATAAAATCAATGGAACGCCTTCGGGCGTGTCGAACTGGCTGCGTTTGATGGGCTGGCTTGGTTTCAACATGGCGAATGGCGGTATGACATGCACACGGTCTTGGGGCCAACCGGATCTTAGAACATGCGATTTCATGTCGTCGGTTAAAACGACCACATGGTCGCAAGATTGATAATATTTCATATCGTGGTATCCGCCCAACCATCCGATATGCACATAAGGCTGCTTGCTGCCGCTTGGGGGGGCGAATTTTGTGGCGCGATTCATCCACGTTTGAATAATGTGCGGTTTAAAATCGGCGACTTCCTGGCGCATCACAAATCGCGTGCGCCAATCCAACCAGCTGCCGAATGGCAAGGATGTAACATCGATCCCGCCTTTTTCCAATTGATCCAGGCGCGATTGATATGGCCGCATGACCGCTTTTTGAATTATGTTCGCCGGAGGTTTTTGATAATTTTTAATCGCTAGAATCAGTTCGCCGAAAAACAACTCGGCACCGCCGTGTTCTGCACCTGCTATTATTTGAAGTACTCGCATGTCCTTCAAACTCCACCCTGTTGCGGTTTTCTTGCAAACCCAATCGGCGTGCAAGCCTTATTTTGTGCGGATCATAGCGCAAAGGGGAACATTAATCCAGGCCAAAATGGACACTTAAAAATACGGGTTATAAAAACATTGTATTAACATGGGGTTATACATTGAGCCGCCTTAAACGAAATAGTTAATGCCCAAATATTAACGCAACGCCATTTTTTCAAATGCTTCGGCGGCGCGATCCCAATTCCAATTTTGTTGCAACTGAATCGCGTTGCGGTGCATGTCCAACCACAATTGATCGTTGCGTAAAATATCGATCGATTTATGCGCAAAATCGGCATCGGTTTGCGCGACATATCCGGTTTTTCCATCGACCACGCGTTCGGCAACGCAACCGATCGGTTGAACCACGGCCGGTATACCCATCGCCTGCGCTTCGCCGACCGCCAAACAAAATGTTTCCCCGACATCGCCGCGATACAACAACGCCCGGCAGGATAATAATTCCTGACGCAATTCGGATTTCGCAACCGGCGTGCGCAATATAACGCCCTGGCTGCGCATTGCCTTGGCCTGGTTCAAAACGGATTCCATTTTATCGCCAAGCGGCGTGCCTTGTGCCTTGTATGTCGACGCGCCGGAAAATATGTGCAATTCGGCGGCGGGAACATTCGGATAAATATCCCGACCCCATAATTCCAGCAACCAATCCAAGGAACGCAGCGGGTTGGATGTAAAAATAACTTTTGGATTTGGCGGCGTGTCCCGTTGCGGCGCGCCCAAAAAATCAGCGCCTATTCCATATGGTATCACGGCGCGCGATCCGGATTTACACCATGGCGGCGCGAAATTGGGGTACGTATTGGCGTGATGTTGCCCGGAAAAAACGATTGTCGGCGAAAACCTGGCGATCCGGTGCATATACCGGAATTTCAGCAAATAATTGGCCGGGTTATGAATCCAAAATACGCGGCGTTTGATATTCGGCATCAAATCGATCAATTGCCATCCGCGATTGGCGACATACACATCGGCATCTTGTGGCCATGGCGCGCCCAGCGAACGCCAAGAAACGCCCTGATAATCCAACGGCGCCACGCATTTATTTCGCACGCTGACTTTGTGGCCGCGCCGCGCTAATGCCGCGCATAACGATATAAACGCGGATTCCGCGCCGCCCAACGGCCCGCGTTCGGCGCTTTGGCCATCGAATGGGATGGATTCGTCGGCGAATAAAAAATGCGCCATTATTTTTTCTCGTGCATTTTTAAATACGATAAAACAGGAAACAATCCGGCGCACGCCGCAATAACGATACCATGCCCGCCTTCGCGCCATCCTTGGCGGCCGATATAGCATTTGATAAATCTTGAAAAAAACCGGCGGATTTGCGTTGCCATATTTCCAACATTCTCGCCACGCGCGATTTTTTCCTGCCAATCTTGCGCCCTTAATGCGGCATAACGATCCAGACGGCGGATTGTGTCGGATAAATCCTTGTCGACAAAATGCGTCAAACGGTTTTGCAACAAATGGCCTTTGCGGCCGGTCCAAGTCAATGACGGGTGCACCCTTTCATGCCCCCAAATCTTAACGCCCTTGCGGAATAACCCTCCATACGCGGATTTTCCGAACGATCCGCCCCAACCGTGACGAACCAATCGCCCGCCGATATAATTATCGACCGGGATGAAATAATAATCGGCGGCGGGGTTTTGCAACGTGTTCTGAATTTCCGCCGCAAGATCCGGGGCGATGCGTTCATCCGCGTCAATTTCGAATATCCATTCGTTGGAACAAGCCGTAATACCGGTATTGCGCCGGTCGCCTTCGATATGCCAGGAACCTTCGATAATTTTTGCGCCGAATTTCTGGGCGATCGATTTCGACCCATCGGTGCATTTGTCCAATACCACCACAATTTCACCGGCAAAATTCAGGCATTGCAAACAATCGGCCAATTGATTTTCTTCGTTATGCACGACGACCAGCGCGCTTAGGTTGCCAATTTTTGTGTTCATGCGGCTTTTTTGTGCTGGATTTTGCGCCACAAATTATTGGCGCAGGATTCGGCCATTTCCACGGTCAATGTTGTCATCAACGAATCTTGTTTTCTGTGATCGAATGTTGGATCGCCGACAATTTGTTCATAAGTTTTCTTGGTCTGCACAAAATCGACCTGGCCAGGCGGCGTCGGCCACGGCGCATAATTCCGCGCCGGGCTGGGCCCAAATAAACCCATCACATTGGCGCCGGATGCGGCGGCCAGATGCATCAATCCGGAATCGTTGCCGATATACAAAGACGATTGTTCGAATATAGAACCGCAGGTCAGCAAATCAGGTTTGCCGATTAAATCGATTACATTATGCCCCGACAATCCATCCAACACCGGCTGTGCCTGGATGCGTTCATGTTCCGCGCCGAAAACCGCAATATCCGCGCCAGGCAATATGCCCGTATCCGACGTCAATTTTTTTACAAGATCCACGAACCGATCCGGCGGCCACATTTTGCCGCCCCAATTCGCGGTCGGCGCCAAACATAAAACCGGTTTTTTTCCTAAATTTGGCACAAAAGATTGCGCCGCGCGCCGATGTTCCGCCCCGATCCATACCGTCGGGGAAATTGCCGCGCCATTGCCGATCAAATTGGCCAAATCCTGAACGCGGTGAATAGTTTCATCGGCTTTTTTGTTAATGATACGTTTTTTGGCGAATAAAAAATATGGCAACGCGGATCGGCGTAAATCGATGGCAATGTCCCATTTATATGGCGCGGTTTGCCGCCACAAATCGAACCAATGCATTCCATATGGTTTTTTGTGAACGACAATAATTTTTTCAAGATTGGGGACAGACGCAAAAACCCCCGCAGCAGCAGAGCCACAAGCGACCGTGACCTTGATTCCCGGGTTACGCAGGATGTAATAGTTTAACAAAGCGGTTGAAAGAACCGCATCGCCAATACGGGTCGAAGTCACAAATAATAAACGCATGATGCTGGTATCAATACCCAAGCCACTGAAATACGCAATAATTTATTTTGAAATTGTCTTGTGTCTGATATGGATATTTGTTATATTGCTGCCCATGTTGCGATCCGCCGCCCAAACCATGCCATTAATTACGACCGATTCTTTTCGGAACGTAACGGATTTGTATTACGATTTTACCCGGCCGCTGGCTGCTCCTGTGGCGCTCGATATGGCTGAAAGAATGGCCATAACCGCGATAGATCGCGCCGACCAAGAAGAATCGCCGCGCAATTTTATCGAACCCGCTCAACGCGCGCCACTATGGCATATGCGGTTTGGCAATCACCCCAAACAATTCCATATCCTGACCCCGGCGCAATTGCGGGATCAATACCGGTTCGATGCGGACACAAAAAGATATTATCGTTTATTTCGCGCGATCCCTGTCACGCGCCATTCTATTTTTGTTAATCCTGCACACCAAGAATTCATTATGCAGCCCGGACAGGTGATATTGCAATATCTGTCCGGCGGCATCGATTGCTGCACAGATCGGAAATTTTTGCATAATTGCCGCGTGAATTCCCCGGTTGAGGTCGATTGGAAAAAATTTGACCGAGCCGTTGAAAGTTATGCTAGAAATTTGGGCATGACGCGCTAAGTTATTTTTATGCCAATTCATATACCCAACCGAAGTATCATTTCCGTGTCCGGCGCGGACAGTGAAAATTTCCTTCAAGGCCTGATCAGCAACGATATATCCAAAGTTACGCCGCAACATTCGATATATGCGGCGTTGTTGTCGCCACAGGGAAAATTTTTATTCGATCTTTTCATCGCAAAACACGGCGATACATATTTAATCGATTGCGAATCGGCGCGCGCGGCGGATTTAATCAAACGCCTTGGCATTTACAAATTGCGCGCGGCGGTTGATATTAAAAACCTATCCGAACAATTCAAATGCGCCGTTGCAATCCATGACGCCAACAATGAATTTTCTGGTTTGAATGAACCGGGAAAAACCATGGAATTTGCAGGCGGATTGGTTTACCGCGATCCGCGGCTTGCCGATATGGGATGGCGTTTTATTTTACCCGCAACGCATGCAACCGTATCGCACGGCGCGGATGAATATCATTACCACAGAGCCAGTTTGAGCATACCGGATGGATCGGCGGATTTACCAATCGACCGTGCGATTATTTTGGAAAACGGTTTTAATGAATTAAACGCCATCGATTGGCAAAAAGGATGTTATGTCGGACAGGAACTGACCGCGCGAACCAAATATCGCGGCCTTGTGCGCAAACGTTTACTGCCTTGCATTGTAACGGGTGGCGATTTGCCCGGTCAAACATCGCCTGTCACATTGCATTTGCCGGACGGCAGTGCAATCGAAGCCGGCGAGACAAGATCGGTTGCGAATTTCGGCGCGAATCCGCCGGTTATTTTATGCCTATTGCGCCTGGAACATTTGGACAAAGTTGGAAAATGGCGCGCAGGCGACGCGGCCATCGAACCGCAAATACCGAAATGGGTGCAATTGCCGGTTCAGGAATCCGCCGCCGGCGACTAAGCCGCCTTGCGGCGTGGATTTTTGGCGCCTGATTTCGTTTTTCGGTTTTTCGATTTCACCAAACGCAGTTCCGGCGAATTTTTAGACAAAGGTTTTTTTCCGCCCGTCTTGATTGATTTGGTTTTCGCGCCCGCACCTTTGTTCACAAGACCTTTGTTCACAAGCGTCGCTTGCGCCGAAGCCAGCCGCGCGATAGTGACCCGGTACGGGGAACAAGACACATAATCCAATCCTGATTTATCGAAAAATTCAATCGATGCAGGATCGCCGCCATGTTCGCCGCATACGCCGATTTTAATGGACGGTTTTTCCGCCCGTCCCCGGTCGACACCGATTGCAACCAACTCGCCAACCCCGGATTGATCCAATGTCACAAACGGATCGCGCGCGAAAATTTGATATTTTTGATATTCCGGCAAAAAACTGCCGGAATCGTCGCGCGACAAGCCGATTGCGGTTTGGGTTAAATCGTTCGTTCCGAAACTGAAAAATTCGCATCCTGCCGCCGCCAATTTTCCGGATTGCAAGGCCGCGCGCGGCAATTCGATCATCGACCCGATGGAATATGGAATTTTATCGCCGCGCTGCGTGAATATTTTATCGGCGGTCGATTGTATCAGACGGCGGACGAATGAAAATTCCTGTTCGGTCGCAACCAGCGGAATCATTATTTCCACGATCGGCGGCTTGGAAGATTTGCGTTTAATGTCCAACGCGGCTTCGATAATGGCCTCGACCTGCATGGCATAAATTTCCGGATACACCACCGCCAGGCGGCAACCACGCAGACCCAGCATGGGATTGATTTCTTTCAATTGATGCACCCGTTCGCGCAATATTTCCGGCGCAATTCCTGATGCGGCGGATACCTCGGCGATTTCTTTTTCGCCATGCGGCAGAAATTCATGCAACGGAGGATCCAGCAAACGGATTGTCACCGGCATACCGGCCATTTCCTTGAAAATTCCTGCAAAATCGCCGCGTTGCATCGGCAACAATTTTTGCAGGGCTTTTTCGCGTTCACTATCGGTTTTGGCCAAAATCATTTCCCGCATAGCGGAAATGCGCGCGCCTTCGAAAAACATATGTTCGGTGCGGCACAACCCAATTCCTTCGGCGCCGAAATTTTTGGCGACAACCGCGTCTTCGGGCGTGTCGGCGTTTGCGCGCACGCTCATGCGGCGGATATTATCCACCCAACCCATCAATGTTGAAAATTCCGGCGTCATTTCCGGCTGCAACATCGGCACCTGGCCGGCGATGATTTCGCCGGTTGTTCCGTCGATTGTAACCCAATCGCCTGATTTCAATATTTGCCCGGACGCGGTCAATGTGCGGGCGTGATAATCGATTTTAATTTGGCTGGCGCCGACAACGCATGGCCGCCCCATGCCGCGCGCCACAACCGCCGCGTGACTGGTCATGCCGCCGCGCGCCGTTACAATACCTTTGGCGGCGTGCATCCCGTGAATGTCTTCGGGGCTGGTTTCCACACGTGCCAAAATGATATTATGGCCTTTGTGCGTTAAATCTTCGGCTTCGTCGGCTGAAAAACTGATCATGCCGCTGGCGGCGCCAGGCGATGCCGGCAATCCCTTGGCCAGCACATTTTTGACGGCGGCTGGATCCAATCTTGGGTGCAACAATTGGTCGACCGCCTGGGCGTCAACGCGCATGACTGCTTGTTCTTTGGTGATAATTTTCTCGCCTGCCATTTCGACTGCTATGCGGATCGAAGATGCGGCGGTGCGTTTGCCGGATCTTGTTTGCAACAAAAACAATTGTCCGCGTTCGATGGTGAATTCAATATCTTGCATATCGCCATAATGTTTTTCCAAAATTTTGCAAACACGCTGCAATTGTTTGCAAATTTCCGGCATAGATTCCTGCATCGATTGGCCGCGCGATGCGACCAAATGCAGATGTTTCGATTGTTTTGGATCGGCGATATTGCGATTGCTTTTTAAAATCGGCTGCGGCGTGCGGATTCCGGCGACAACGTCTTCGCCTTGCGCATTGATCAAATATTCGCCGTATAAAATATTTTCGCCGGTCGATGGATTGCGCGTGAAACAAACGCCGGTCGCGCAGTCGTCGCCCAAATTGCCGAACACCATGGATTGCACCGTTACGGCCGTGCCCCAATTTTCGGGAATGTGATGAATTTTGCGGTATGTTTTGGCGCGCGCGTTTTGCCATGAATCGAACACCGCGCCGATTGCGCCCCATAATTGATCGGATGTGTTTTGGGGAAATTCGCGCCCCGATTTCTGTTTGACCAGTTTTTTATAATCGTCAACGATCGATTTCAATTGCGGCGCGGTCAAATCGGTATCGCGGGTGACATTCAACGATAATTTGTGATGATCCAGTATCTGTTCGAATTGATGATGATCGATGTGCAAAACCACGTTGCTGTACATTTGGATAAAACGGCGGTAACAATCGTATGCGAACCGTTCATCGCGCGATTGCCGCACCAATCCGCAAACGGTCTGATCGTTCAACCCCAGATTTAAAACCGTATCCATCATTCCCGGCATCGAAACCCGCGCACCGGACCGCACCGAAACAAGCAGCGGATTCGCGCTGTCGCCCAATTTTTTCCGTGTGCTTTTTTCAAGCTGGCCAAGCGCCGAATTTATTTGCGCCTGAATATTTTTTGGGAATGATTTGTTGTTGTCGTAAAAATAACCGCATGCTTCGGTTGTGATGGTAAAACCGGCCGGGACCGGCAAACCCATTTTGCACATTTCCATCAAATGCGCGCCTTTGCCGCCAAGCAGTTCGATGCGCGACGCGGTATCTCCGGGCGGCAACGATTTAATCGTGCGGTCAAAACCGTAAACCCAAATTTTATTGGCGGATTTTTTTGGATTGCGCGAGGTTTTAGATTTGCTTTTTGTTTTGGTTGTCATGGCAGAACGCCTCCGGCGGGAGAAAATGGGATAAATCATTTTAATCCCGCCCCTTGCCGCCGCAAAGCGCAATCTGGGTTTCCACAACAACCATACATATTTTTAACCAATTGAAATCGCAACAATTTATGTTTTGCATCAATATTGCCTGCGCAAGGCCGTTGATATACAATTGCCCCATAAAATTCAGGGTAAGGGATATAAAATGACAAACAGCGAGCGCAGAATGCGTGAAGTCCCAACATGGGAAAAAATTAAAATTATCTGGAATCAGCCTAAAATTCCGGTGCCATTTTTGGGTGGCATATCGCCGAAATTGTTGTGCGGATTGTTTTTGTTGTCTTATGCCGGGATAATGACATGCAGCATCGCATCGATCGCCCAGGCGGCATCGCTGTCACTTTTATTGCTGGCTGGGAATATGGCTTCTTTTGCGCTATGCGTGGCATCGACCTTGAAATTGCGTTACAATCCATTGGTTCGCGAACAAATATTTGCCAGAGAACGCGAATTGAACCGCGCTCCGGCAATTACATATTCTAAACCTACGCCGCAAAACCCCCGCAATTCCATGACGGTTCCAGTTGTGACTTCTAATATTCGCATTGGCGCGACGGGCGCGCGGCACTGCACCGGATTACCCGGCCAAATATTGGTAACACCCGAGCGCGTTAAATGAAAAAGATCGCCGCAAAAATCCGGCTGGCGTACGATTTTATGACTTTTATTGTCTTTACCGTCCCCAAAACATTATTCGATATATGCGCCGATATTTCAAGAAGCCGCGCGGAATACGCGGTCATCGCCGCGCGAATGAATGATCCTGTTTCCGCACGGCGGGATATGTTTCCGCTTGGTCAACAGCCGCATGATAGAGCAGAACATTTTTTACATATCGACGATCCAAGCGCGTATATTGGCGAGGAAGGATATACAGCCCCAACGCATTTTTTACCAGAACCTCAAAAAACACGCCCGCAAAACGAATCGGCGATACGTTTGCCGTTGGCGGATTTTATCCGCGGCGATCATTTAGCAACACCGAAAAACCCGATTCCAAAAGGCGCGGAAAACAATATCAACTGGAACGATTGGCCAACAAATTTGCCGCCGCAATCGCCAAAGGAATTGGCAGACGAACAGTCATATCAAGATTTCAAAAAGTCCAATCCCGATTTCACATTAAATACGACAATAAACACATCAGGATTGGATCCCGAAAGCCAGCGCTACATCCCGCGAGAACGCTGGTTAGACCGGCAGCGTGAAATTTAACCTTCGATTTTGGAAAAATCGGCGATCGAATCGATTGCCGCACGGACATAATTCAACAAACGCAGCCTGTTTTCACGCACCAACGGATCGTCGGTATTGACGATAACGGCATCGAAAAACGCATCCATCGGTTCGCGCACGCGCGACAATGTTTGCATCGATTCGGCAAATTTCGATTGTTCAATCAAACGCCGCATCGGTTCCAAATTTTTGTAAACCATGTCGAACAATTTGATTTCCGGTTCCTGTTGCAACAACCGGCTGTCGGGTTCGCCGTTATATTCTTTTTTGTCCTTGGCGGCTTCGGCGCGTACGATATTCGCCGCACGGCGATAGGCGGCCAGTAAACCAGCGCCATCCGCGCCGGATAAATAATTTTGCACCGTTGCGGCGCGCTGCGATGCGCGCAACAGATCGCTTTCCCCGGCGGACGCCAAAGACGCCGCGACGACATCGTGACGAATGCCTTGGTCGCGCAAATACACTTTCATACGGTCATGGAAAAATTCCATGATTTCGGCGCATAATTTTTCTTCGGTCAACGGCACATCGGCCATTTGTTCGGCATAATTTTGATATGCCAACGCCGCAACCGCGCGCATCGATAAATTGATTTTATTTTCCAAAATAATCCGGATAATTCCCAATGCGGCGCGGCGCAACGCGAATGGATCTTTCGATCCGGTCGGTTTTTCACCGGCCATAAAGAAACCGACTAATGTGTCGATTTTATCGGCCAAAGCCAGCGATGCGGACAACGGCGATTTCGGCACATCGTCGGTTGGCCCCAGCGGGCGGTAATGTTCGGCAATCGCCGTTGCGACATCGGCGTCTTCGCCTTCGGCGCGCGCATATTCGCCGCCCATATATCCTTGCAATTCCGGAAATTCGCCGACCATACCGGTTACCAAATCGGCCTTGGACAAAATCGCCGCGTCCGCCGCCCTTGCGGGATCGGCGCCGACCGACGCGGCAATCGCCGGAACCAGATGCGACAAACGTTCTACCTTTTGCCCGACTGTGCCCAATTTGGCGTGGAACACGATGTCTTTTAATTGCGGCAAACGGTCTTCGAGATGGATTTTCAAATCCTGTTCCCAGAAAAATTTCGCATCGAACAAGCGCGCGCGCAAAACCCGTTCGTTGCCGGCGATAATCGCCTTGCCGCCGTCATTGGCGTCGATATTGGCGACGAACGCGAATTTATTGGCCATTTTTCCGTCCGCCTGCAACAGCGAAAAATATTTCTGATGCTGGCGCATGGATGTCATCAACACGCGGTCGGGCAATACCATGAATTCGGGATCGATCGATCCAATCAAAACAACCGGCCATTCGACAAGCCCGGTTACTTCGTCAAGAAGCCCAACATCGTCGCGAACCGAAAGCCCGTGTTTTTTCGCGGCGTCATTCAATGCGGATTGTATTTTTTGCCTGCGCGCGGTTTGATCGACAATTACCGACGCCGATTCCAATTTTTTGGCGTAATCGGCAAAATTTTTAACCGCAATCGGTTTTCCATCCGACAAGAATCGGTGGCCTAATATCCCATCAGTAAATTTTAATATTGTTTGATCATCATGTTTATTCATTCCACCGATTTCTAAAGTGCCACTGAATGGTACACCATTAAAAACAGCAGTGACTCCACGAAGTGGTCTTATCCAAGAAGCACTGCCCTGCCAGCGCATTGATTTCTGCCATTCAAAACTAAGCGGAAGCGAGCAAATAATTTGACGCAGAATATCAGCGGCAGACAAAGCTGGTTTATTGATTTGACAAAAATAAAAATCGCCCTTGTCGGTTTTACGCACTTCGGCGTCTTCGATTTTATTTAAATTGGCGGATTTCAAAAATCCTTGTATTGCTTGATCCGGAGACCCTACGCGAGGGCCTCTTTTTTCTTCGGATTGGGCGGGGCGTTCTTTGGCCAGATTTTCAACCACCAATGTCATGCGGCGCGGCGTGACGAAACTGTTGATCTTGGAATATGTCAACTGATTCGCATCCAACGATTGCGCGAAAAAGTTTTTTAAATTTTCCGCCGCCTGCGTTTGCATCCGCGCCGGGATTTCTTCGGAAAACAGTTCCAATAAAAATTCTGCTGTATTTGACATTGTTTTTACCCTGCTGCCCGGCGTTTTTCCGGTTTTTGATCGGTCGATTCCCCGGATTGCGTTTGCGCCCACGCGGCGCAGCACGATTTCGCCAATTCGCGCACCCGGCCGATGTATGCGGCGCGTTCGGCT
>CAYWJR010000007.1:0-32729 GCA_964458615.1 uncultured Alphaproteobacteria bacterium | reverse complement strand
CTACCGAAATCACGCCGCGCGCATCCAACAAATTGAAACGGTGCGACGCCTTGATACATTGATCGTACGCGGGCAATACCAATCCTGCAGCCAGCAAACGCGCGCATTCTTTTTCCGCGTCGGTGAAATGTTGGAACAACGTCGCGGTGTCGGCATGCACAAAATTATGCGCGGAAAATTCGCGTTCGTTTTGCAAAAACACGTCGCCATAAGTCAACGGCACGGCCGATTGCGGGTCGTTGAACGGCAAGTCATATACGTTTTCCTTGCCCAAAACATACATCGCCAACCGTTCCAAACCATAGGTCAATTCGGCCGGAACCGGATTGCATTCAATTCCGCCCACTTGTTGGAAATAGGTGAATTGCGTGACTTCCATCCCATCGCACCATACTTCCCAACCAAGTCCGGACGCGCCCAAAGTCGGGCTTTCCCAATCGTCTTCGACGAAACGAATATCGTGTTTTTTTAAATCGAACCCCAACGCCGCAAGCGAACCCAAATACAAATCCTGCACATCATCCGGCGATGGTTTCAAAATAACTTGATATTGATAGTAATGTTGCAAACGGTTTGGGTTTTCGCCATACCGCCCGTCGGACGGACGGCGGGACGGTTGCACATAGGCGGCGCGCCACGGTTTCGGACCCAGCGCGCGCAAGGCGGTCGCAGGGTGGAATGTGCCCGCGCCCATTTCCATATCGTACGGTTGCAAAATAGCGCAACCTTGCGCCGCCCAATAATTTTGCAGCGTCAAAATAATATCCTGAAAACATTTGGGTTTATCGGCCGGTTTATCGGACGTTTTTTTGGATGGGATGGTGAACATGGAATATCCGGCTGATTGTAAATTAAATTTAACTGTCGATTATCGTTTCGGGCAATCGTGGCCAGAGCTTACATAAGAGTCGCATTTCTGGCAATATTCCAGATCCTCGCCGCCCGGTTTTTTGGCGTTTTTCGGGTTGTTTCGCGAAGATGGCGGGAATATCAACCGCCATACAAAATACGCCAAAGCCGCCATAAATAGATATTTTAAGACCGTTCCCATGCGCAAAACCCTATGCCGGATCGGCCGCAAAATCAAGCGCGGCGTTCGATTTTACAATCTTTGCGGCATCTTGCGTGTAAGAACCGTTTGTTTCATGCAATACCAGTCCCGGTAAAATCCGGGCGGCGCCAGGGCGTTTATAGGCCTGAATGATGATCCGTTTTGCCTCCTGCCCCAATTTTGGCCAAAGCGGGAACAAGGCAACCGTCCAACAATCCGGCGGCAACAAGGCCATAATTTCACCCGCCCGGTCGGCGCGGTGGATCATTGTTAAACTGCCTTTGGGTTTTAATTTGCGCGCGCAAAATTCGATCCATGCGGCCAAATCCGCCGTGCTTTCGATATTGGCGGTCGCCTTTGACGGATCGGGCGATGGATCGGCGGATTTCGCGGATAAATACGGCGGATTAGTAAAAACATGATCGAATTCAGCATCCATGATCGTATCCGATGGATTGGCAATGTCGGCATGGATAAAACGGGATTGCCCCGTAAATTCATTCAACGCGGCATTTTCAACCGCATGGTCGATCAATATTTTTTGCGTATCGACCCCGGTCAGGATCACATTGGCAATATCTTGTTTTTTGGCGCGGGCAAGGACGCAAAATCCGGCCGCGCCGACGCCGCACCCGACATCCAATATTTTTGCGCCTGCGTGAATCGGCGTTGCGGCCGCCAGAAATATCGGGTCGATTGCGATGCGATAACCCTTGGCCGGTTGAATAATTTTAACACTGCCGTCCAATATCGTATCGACGGTAATGCCGCGCACCAATTGCGCGAACGGATTTTGATTGGCCTGCATTATGATCCACCGATCCCGTTTTGCGATAATATTTCCTTGGCTTTGTCCCAATCTTTGGCCGCAACCATGATTCGTTGCTGCACAAACGGCACCCCGCCATCCATTATCGCGGAATGGGTGTCGAATAAAAATGGGTCTATCCCGGACTGGTTTAACAAGTCCTGAACAAAAGATAGCAGCACCAAGTCGTTGGATCGCAATAATTCCTGCATGAACCTGGTTTATAGCATATTTAGGCCTTTTAGCGCCAGACGATCTGTGTTATTTGCGATTGCATGGTTGCGCTTAAACAACAAAACCCCATAACTGCCCATGCCGCAAATCCGCCTGAAACCGCGGTTGCACGTTTGCATGAATTGCTGGCCAATGATTTACAAGCAGTCAATGCAGAAATCATAACCCGCATGCAAAGTCCGGTTGCATTGATTCCGCAATTGGCGGCGCATTTGATTGCGGCGGGGGGAAAAAGGCTGCGTCCATTATTGACATTGGCCAGCGCGCAATTATGCGGTTATTCCACCGGCAACGCCCATGTGGTTTTGGCGGCTGCGGTCGAATTCATTCATACCGCAACGTTATTGCATGACGACGTCGTCGATGACAGCCGGTTGCGCCGTGGCCGCGATACCGCCAACGCCATTTGGGGTAATAAATCCAGCGTGCTGGTCGGCGATTTTTTATTCAGCCGCGCATTTCAATTAATGGTCGCAACCGGATCGATCGACGTGTTGCGTATTTTATCCGCCGCGTCGTCAACCATCGCCGAAGGCGAAGTGCACCAATTGATCACCGCAAACAATCTTGCGACCAGCCGCGAAGATTATTACCGGGTCATTGGCGCAAAAACCGCATCGTTATTCGCCGCCGCGTGCGAATCCGGCGCGATCGTCGCGGGACGGGGCGGCGCGCAATCGGATGCATTGCGTCAATATGGGCAAAATTTGGGACTGGCGTTTCAAATATCCGACGATGTTTTGGATTTTTACGGCCTGCCCGGCAAAAACGCGGGCGACGATTTCCGCGACGGCAAGGTAACGTTGCCGGTTATTTTCGCATATGCCCAAGCAGACGCGGACGAAAAATCATTTTGGATCCGTTGCATTGAAAATCAAATCATCGAACCAGGCGATTTTGAACGTGCGCTGGATATTTTAACCAAACGCGGATGTTTGGAAAAAGCACGGCAATTGGCGGAACAACACGCGGCGTCCGCAATCGATTGTTTGCAACAATTCCCGGAATCGCCGGTAAAATCCGCGATGGCGGGCGTATCGAAATACGCCGCCAGCCGGTGATTTTTAATGTTTCTTAAAAAATTCTATGGATTTTTGCACGCCGCCATTGCGCCACAGCGAATAATGGCTTGAATTCGGATCGATCCATAATTCTTTGGGTTCATTTGCCGCGTTAAAAATCGCGCGCCCCATAAAAGGCGGCACGAAATCATCCAATTCGCCATGCATGACCAACACGGGAACGCGCATGGTTTTAATTCCAGATATATTGTCGAAATCGTTGCGCAAAATCAAATCGACCGGCATCCAGGGATGCAAATATTTCACCACATCGCTTAGTTTGGTAAAGGGCGCGTACAAAACCAAACCGTCTATTTTAACGTTTGGATTGGCGGCGATCATTTTAATCGCAACCGCGCCGCCGATCGATTCGCCGTATATTTGTATTTTCGCATTATCGCCCAGTTGTCGGCGCAGATAATCATAAGCGGCCTTGGCATCGGCCGCCAATCCATCGGCGGACGGATGGCCGGGATTGCCGCCATAACCGCGATACTCCAACATGAACAATCCCCACCCTTGTTGCAAAAATTGGGCGGCGATTCCAGGGCGTTTGGCGATATTGCCGCCATTGCCATGCAAATATAAAATGGTGGGCATTTCGGGTTTAACCGGCGGCGTGTACCAAGACAACAATTGCGATTGCGCGCAATCTTGCGCGGAATCGGCGCATAAAAAAATCGGGATTTCAATTTCCTGCAACCGCGGCAAATTGGTCGCCGCCAAATTCGGCGCGCCGCCATAATTGCGGAACACCAAATAATCCTGAATCACATACAAGGTTCCAACCACGCCCGCATAGGTCAATACCGCGAGCAGTAATAAATTTTTCAAAATTTCTTTGGCGGTGAATTTGATTTTTAATTTCATTCTTATAACCTAGCTTCAAAAATATTAATTTAAAGAGGATTAGATATTTGTGCGCATGCACCGATCATACTGTGCAATCGGGATATTGATCTGTGACTGCTGCCAATATCATTTAAACGTCCATAATTCCGGCTGGACGGCAGGTCAAAAATCAAATAAAGTAAGACCATGAAACGAAAATCTTTCGCCGATAATTTCTGGGATACCTCAGCCAAGCCCGTAACCGATTACGATGCCATGCTGCAATGGATGGTGGATCACATTCGCCCGGAAAATCGGGGTGGATTTGTAAAGGGCGAAGATATTATCGCCCACGCGGCAGGGGAACATTACAAACGCATCAAACAATCCGAACGCCAGCCAAGAAACGGCAAGGGCGCGGCGCGCGGCCGAAAAAGAACCCAAGTGACTTTTGTCGTTAAAACAAGTTTGACCCGATCAAAACACCGGTAATTTTTCCGGGTCTATTTTTTCGCTTCGGCCAAAGTTTTCAAATTTGCAAGACCTTTGTCGAATTGATCGCCGACCATTTTTTCGCAATCCATGAACAATCCCATCGCCTTGGCCATGAAATTGGATTTGCCGGACATCGTCCAGGTAACGGATGTGTTTTTCCCCTCGGACGCGAATAAAAATTCGGCGTCGTTGACCCCGTGCATCGGTTTGATCATTTCCAATTTGATGCGGATCAATTCATCGGGGCGCACCTCGGTGATGGTCATGTTCCCGGCGCCAATATCGCGGTTTCCTTCCCACGCCATCATCGCGCCGGTATTTTTATCTTCGCCGGAATAAG
Source organism: uncultured Alphaproteobacteria bacterium (assembly GCA_964458615.1). Classification (GTDB taxonomy): domain Bacteria; phylum Pseudomonadota; class Alphaproteobacteria; order SHNJ01; family SHNJ01; genus SHNJ01. The sequence goes on along the minus strand of CAYWJR010000007.1, from coordinate 27,909 downwards.
TAATTTTGGCGTTAGGATCCATTTTTGCCCATGGCGACCACGCATTCCAATTATGAAAATCATTGATTTGCCCGAACACGGCCGATACCGGCGCATTGATGGTGGCGGTGCGCGACACGCGGAATTCATCCGGGCGGCTGGCGATAATGACGGCCAAAATAATCAATGTGACGGCGATTGCGATTAAAATTTTCGATTTCATAAATGGACTCCTGAATTTCTGGTAAATTGTATTATGCATTTGCCGGGATAAATTTCAAGACAACGCAAAAATCCCGGCAATTAAAAACAGCGCGGATGAAATCCGCGCTGTTTATTTTTTTTAGTTTCTATTTTTTATTCTGTGCCAAATTGTACAGGGTAATTAATTTATAAAAACATCATCACGTTGAATATGATACTGAATGCGAATAAAACGATGCTGGAGCTGGTCACAACGATCAATCCGGCTTCGGTGTCGAATAAGTGATTCATTTCTACCTCCCTTTTTACAGTTTTATTGGTGTTATAGATTGATTATTGCAAACTTCTTGCCAAACTAAATAATTGAAATATCATGATTAAATCTCTAATCAGTATCCTTGACCGGATAATTGTTTCCTTTTAGGGGAAAATACTGCCGCCCATTTGCACCAGTTTAAAAATTGCATCCCCGCGCATGCGGCACAATTATTGGCGAATTACAGGGTTTATGGTTTGATGCAGCCGATGAAAATTTTCGACCACATCGCCAAGATCCCCGATTTCCCCAAACCTGGGATTATGTTTTACGATATATCGCCTTTGTTGGCGAATGGCGCGGCATGGCGGCAAACAATTTTGCAGTTGGCGGATAAAATTTCCGATTACAAACCGGATTTGATTGTCGGTATCGAATCGCGCGGATTTTTGTTGGCGGCGCCGTTGGCGTTTCACATGGGAATCGGTTTCGCCATGATCCGCAAATCCGGGAAATTGCCCGGCGAAACATGGCGGCACGATTATGGATTGGAATATGGCCAATCGACGCTGGAATTACAAAAGAATGCGATTGCGCCGGGTACAAAAATCGCGGTGGTCGACGATGTACTTGCAACCGGCGGCACGGTAAATGCGGCCATTCATTTACTGACCAATGCGGGCGGCAATGTTTTATGCGCGGCGTTTTTAATCGAACTGTTGGCGTTAAAAGGGCGCGAAAAAATTTCCGCGCCCATAACATCGTTGTTGGAAATTTAACCGTCGTTTAATCCATGCCGATTGCGTGCAAATACAATTCCAACAATTCCTGTTGTTCGGCGCGTTGATCGGGATCCAGTTTGCGGATACGGATTAAATTACGCATCGTTTTCGCATCGAACCCGTTGCCTTTTGCTTCGGCATATACTTCGCGGATGTCGGCGGCCAAATTGGCCTTGTTCTGTTCCAATTTTTCTATGCGTTCGATATATTGCTTTAATTGATCGGGGGCAACGCCGCCGGAATTTCCAGGACGCGGTTTTTTGGTATTGGAGTTCGCGGTTTCAATGGCGTCTTCGCCATCTTCGTCATATTGATAATTCGGTTTTGACATTACATTGCCTCTTTTGTTTTTAAAGCAGTTCTTGCTTATTTGCTGCTTTATCTTTATGATGTTTTGTCCGTTAAAACAACGTTACTGCATAATCAAAACACAATATCCACAAGTTATAAATTCACAAGTTATAAACATGCGCCGCCAAAGAAATACCAAAATCGTCGCCACTCTGGGGCCCGCCAGCTCTTCGTTTGAAAAAATTTCCGAATTGATCGCCGCAGGGGCGGATGTTTTCCGCCTGAATTTCAGCCATGGGACGCACGAAGATCACAAGGCGCGGTACGATGTTATCCGCAAGGCCGAAGAAAAATCGGGGCGCGTTGTCGCTGTTCTGGCTGATTTACAAGGCCCTAAATTGCGGGTCGGCACGTTCAAGGACGGTGCGATTCAATTGGCGGCCGGCGATAAATTCCGGCTTGATTTGGATAAAACGCCGGGCGATCAAACCCGCGCTTGCATGCCTCATCCGGAAATTTTCGCGGCGTTGGAAAAAGACACCGATTTATTATTGGACGACGGAAAAATCCGTTTGCGCGTTAAAAAATTCGGCGCGGATTTCGCCGATTGCGAAGTTATCATTGGCGGAAAATTGTCCGAACGCAAGGGCGTGAATGTCCCCGGCGTTGCGTTGCCGATTTCCGCATTGACCGAAAAAGACCGCAAGGATTTGCGTTTCGCATTGGATATTGGCGTTGATTACATTGCCCTGTCGTTTGTGCAACGCCCGGATGACGTCGCCGAAGCGCGCAAATTGATCGCCGGGCGCGCCGCGGTGCTGATCAAAATCGAAAAACCCCAGGCAGTCGAATGTTTGGATCAATTGGTGGAATTGACCGATGCGGTCATGGTGGCGCGCGGCGATTTGGGCGTTGAAATGCCGACCGAAGATGTTCCAGGAATTCAAAAACGCATCGTCCGTGTATGCCGTAAAATGGGCAAACCCGTTATCGTCGCAACCCAAATGCTGGAATCGATGATCACATCGCCAACGCCAACCCGCGCCGAGGCATCCGACGTTGCAACCGCCGTGTTCGATGGCGCCGACGCGGTTATGTTATCGGCCGAAACGGCCAGCGGCCAATATCCGTTAGAAGCGGTTGGAATCATGAACCGCATTATCGAAAAGGTGGAACACGATCCGTTGTACCGCCAGATCATGGATGCCGAACATGCCGAAGCCGAACATACCGAAGCCGATGCGATGACCAGCGCGGCATCGACGGTGGCCGAACGGATCGGCGCCAGCGCGGTTGTTACATACACGACATCGGGATCGACCACATTGCGCGCATCCCGCCAACGTCCTGTTGTGCCGATTATCGGATTGACCACCAGCATTGAAACGGCGCGCCGTTTGGCGTTGGGTTGGGGTATTCACCCCATTGCCGCACCCGATGTAAACGATTTCGAACATATGGTTGAAATCGCGGCCAAATATGCCGCCAGCCATGGATTCGCGAAAAAGAATGAACGGATCGTTATCACCGCTGGTGTGCCATTTGGCACTTTGGGCGCGACCAATATTCTGCGCATCGCCCGCGTGGCGTAAACAAATAACCGCAAAATAAATATTATGAAAAAAGCGGCCAGGATTTCCTGACCGCTTTTTATTTTTTATATCAACTATAGGCTTATTGGATCAAAATTTTAATTGAACCTAGGCCTGACGCGCTTTGTAGCGACGTTTTTTCTTGTTAATAACATAAACCTTGCCACGGCGGCGAACAACCTGACAATTTTTGTCGCGGTTTTTAATAGTTTTCAAAGAACGAACAATTTTCATGTATTCCCTACCCTGCCAAGCATTTCCCGCCCGGCGTTAATTCGAAGGCAGGAAAATAGCGTTTGACCCGTTTGCTGTCAACCGGAAATAGCTGAAAAAATAAGAAAATCTTGCAAAAACAGTCATTTTATAGGGTTTTTCGTTCCATAGCCGGTTTGCGGCGGCCATAAATGCGGCACAAACCTATCTCGCCGGATTGCAGCATTTGAACCAATCCCGCCCAAATTTTAACCTCGCGCAGCATCCAGGGCAAATAGCTTTCATCCGGGACATCGTGAACGACGGTATCCAAATACCGTTTCCACCCATTGACGATTTCCTGACGGTATCGGGACGATATATCGTCTACGGCGCGAATTTCCATGTCGCCACGGGATTTCAAATATCCCACGGTCGTTTGCACATCCGATAAATGCACCGGGATTAGCGCCAATTCCATCCAATTTTTTAAATCTTTTGACGGATCGCCCGGTTTCAACCGGACCAAATCGGTTATGATCAATTGCCCGCGTTCTTTCAACCCATCGCATATTTGATCGATAAAATATTTTTTATCGGTCTTTTGGAATAAATATTCTCTGGCCAGAATGCAATCGAATGCGTCTTTGGCAATTTCAATTTTATTTTCATCGCAAAACCGGATATTGATTCCACCCGCGCCGGATTTTGCCAAATATTCCTTGCTAGACCGTTGCAATGCCTGGTGCGATTCGCATCCTTGGGCATTCAATTCGTATTTGGTGGCAATCCAATTCAAATTTCCGCCCAAGTTGGCGTTGACGTCTAAAAAGTTCATGCCTTTAACCAGGGGCGAAAAATATTTCGCCAAAGACAGCGCAAAATCCACGCCGCCAGGCGTACAAAATCCTTCGCCCCATATGGCCTGCGCCATTTCGATTCGCGTTGTCGCCCACACCGGGTCGTCGGCGGACGAAATTGGCGGCGCAGGATTTTTCGGAACGGGTTTCGATTTTACAACAACCGGATTGGCGTGCGCCGTTTGTTCGGCAGACATCGTTTTCGATTCGATTTTTATCGCTGGCGATTTGCCGCGCGATTCCGCGCGCGCAAGAATCAATTTTGCGCGCAGCCGGGCAATAATGCTTTTGATCGATTTTAGGGGCAAGGATTCGGAATTGAATTGGTTGATACCATTCAAAAGCCTAGCGGATTGGATGCAAAAAACCCATACCCAGCGATGATTTGGCGAAAATTAAGCCATAATGTGGTAACCGGCGTCCACATAAGTGGTGGTTCCGGTAATCGCCTTTGACCCATCGGATACCAAAAACACCGCCGTCGCCCCGATTTCATCGATATTGACCAGCCTGTGGCCTGGCGATTTATCGATCGCCTGGCGTTGCAATCCTTTGAAATCGACAAGACCGCTGGCCGCCCTGGTTGGAACAGGGCCTGGGGAAATGGCGTTGACGCGGATGTTTTTTTGCCCAAGCTCGCTGGCCAATTCGCGTACCGCCGATTCCAACGCCGCCTTGACGGGACCCATCATGTTGTAATTGGGGATCACTTTTTCCGCGCCGTAATAACTTAGGGTGATTATCGATCCGCCACCGGGCATAAATTGTTCCGCCGATTTGGCAAGGCGTATAAACGAATAACAAGACACATCCATAGCCGCCAAAAAACCGTCGCGCGTGCAATCGATCACCCGCCCATGCAAATCGTGCGGCGGCGCGCTTGCAACGCAGTGAACCATAAAATCCAGCCGTCCCATTTTATTTTTTATTTCCGTGAACAAGGAATCGATTTGGTTCTGGTCCGCAACATCGCAAGGCGAAAATATTTTTAATTGTCCGTCATATTCGGAATAAAGCGGTTTCAACGCCGATTCGGCATATGGTTTCGCGGCGGCGTTTTGATACGTCACCGCAAGCGAGGCGCCGGCGGATAAAAATTGCCGTATGCATCCCATCGCAATCGATGCGTTGTTGGCCAATCCCACGACCAATCCGGTTTTTCCGTGCAGCGAAAACAAGCTTTCGTTCATGCGCCATGGTTAGCATGAAGCGCCTGAAAATGTAAGGTTAGTTTTAAAAATTGTTTAGGACAAAATAACCGCGGCGCGCCGTTCGCTCGATCTTGCGGAATCGGACATGATCACGACCCGGCGATCCGAATCCTTGTTATCGCCCGCACGCAGAATCATATTGCCGTGATCGATTGCAATGATCAAATTCGTTCCATACAAGGCCAGTTCCGATGCATATATTTTGCCCAGTATCGAAAAATCCTTGTTTTTCGGGGCATTGCCGCGAATCGCGCGCCCGGCCAAATTCAATCGCAACCGGTCGGATTGCAACATTAATTTGCCGTCTTGAACGACAATATAAACCACTTCTTTGCCGGCTCCGGATTTTGCCGTGGCGGCGCGCAAACATTCTGTATCGAATTTGGCCTCTATTTTCACAACCGACCATCCGGCGATTTTCAACGCGTCTTTTAAATTTTGCCGTTCGCGGTCTTCGCGCATTTTTTGGGTCATGGCCATAGCCAAGTCGGCATTCGTTTCGGTCGGCAACGCCATGCCCATGGCGCGCGATGCATTTTGATAATCGGCGATAACCGATTTCAATTTTACGATCAAATCCACGCGGTCGCCGCTGTATCCGCGTTTCGATTGTGTGGAATCGAAATTATGGTTGGATGCGCGGTCGATTAAATCTTCGACATTGTGAATGAATACCTGGTGGTTGGAACGCGCCAACATATCTTGCGCCCGCGCAGACAATTTTTGCCCGGCGACCAACCGCTTGCGGACGGCCAACAACGCCTCGTGCGACAGGAAAAACGGAATATCGCGAAAATCGATCGCGCGCACCAGCGCGATAGCGTCCAGCAAATTATTTTTGCTGCGTTCGTACGCCAGACTGCAAACATCGAATTTGCGTTGCGATTTGGCTGCGCCCAAAACCTGCAATGAATCGTCCGATCCAATTTCATTGACGGGCATCCCGCTTGATAACATTTTCTGAGTCAGGGTTAGAACCAAACCGGCATAATCGGCGACGGAATAAATGGCATCGGTTTTATGGATGATCGCAGTTGCCATGTGCTAAGCCCCTTTGTGTTGTTTCTGCTAATTGTAAATTTATTAACTATTATCACAAAAACTTTATTGATTTATTATATCATATATTTTAATGGGATACAATATACGATTTTATTGTGATTATATAGGGGGTTAGTGGGCGTCGCGAAATTTGCCCAATTTTCTTAAATTCGCGGCCAGATGCGATTCAAAATCGGTTATGGGATTAAAACTGGGTAAATCGGCGCAAATGCTTGCGGCATCCGCACTATCGACGAAATCCAATTTTACTTTGCCAGCATCGATGCGGATCAGCAAATTCCGCGCATCGCCGCCAGGACCCGATTGTGTGCAATCCAAATCTTCGATTAGAAATTTATGCACCACCGTTCGCGGCGCGGTTTGCGGAAATTCATCCATATTCGCAACCGACGGCGGAACGGAAAAATTGACCGCTGCACCATCATTTTCTTTTTTTCCAGAATTTGTTTCCAAGGTGAATTTTCCATGATCGTAAATCAGAAAAACATAAGGCGGATACAATCCGCCGGATTGCGCCATCTGGCTGCGCGCCGCAATCGCGACTTTATTTAAACGATCTTCACCGAAAACCAAAACGACATTTCCGTCTTTTATTTTCGTCCGCTGCATGCGGAAAGCTTGTTGACTAAACAAACGATCGCGGCGAATTCCTGAAAACACATGTGAAATATGCACATTGGCATCGGTGTCGTTTCCGGCAAACGCCGTGGAATTAGGATCAAACACCGTTTGCGCCCGCGTTATTTCTTGGCGTAAATACGTGACTGGCTCGGGGGTAAAACCTTCGACTTTGAAATGCGCGGCATGCGCAACTTGCGGCTTTATGGCTTTTACAGATTGCCAAACAAACGAGATATAATCATAAGCACAAGATACTTCGCCACTTAATCCCAAGATACTGGGCAATTCCAAATCAAGATTTTTTTCCGGATCAATCGTCGCGCCCATCACGGTTGCAGCTGTATTCAACGCATCATCCATCGCATAGCGCGGCAATTCATAACAAGGACAAGATACATGCCGGTCTAAATCCGGACGCAACAGCGGCAAGGCGCATTGAAACACCATTTTTGCGGCAGCAATTATACTTTGCGGGGTTTCCAATTGTTTAACCATACCAGTCATCATATTCTGTTACATTGTTATAAAATTATAGTTTTATGATAGCCCACTTTGTCAATGGTTATTTTATACGATCGTAATTGTATTATTGTTATTTTTAAGCTATAATATGGCTGAAAATGATCATTAAATTGACCCAACATCGGAATTTCAATCCAGTCGTGCGAAGACAAGATCGCCCTGCGCGCGATTATGCCGCGCAAAATACCGCAGCGATTACAAACGCTGTTGTTGCGTTACAAGGATATTTGACGCGCAAACAAGATCGAAAAAATTCCGGCGCCATCAATGACGGACAAACAATCAAATTTTACCGCGCGCCGGATAGAATGCCGCGCGCCGCGATAACGGCACAACCCGCCGCAAAACATCAATCCACCGCCAACGCCGATTACGCCAAATTGCAATCACTGGATCCCGACCATCCGATGCGCCGCAAGATCGAGGCGAAAATGGCGATCATGGCGGCGGCGATGCATGAATTGAATGGCCGCCCCGCGACCGGCGCCGAATCGTTTCAAGCATTATGGCAAAAAATGTCCGCGCACAAAAGCGGCCAGAACCCCCTAAGCTTGGATTTGGCGCGCGCGCAAGAAATGCAATTGCTGGCGCCGATGTCGCAACTGGCGATACGCGCCGAAAAATTATCGGGCCGCGCCGCGATTGCAAATGGCGCCAGAATTCATGGCGCGCGTGGACGCGATGAACCGTCAACCGGACACCGCCGCCGACAAACTGTTAAAAATAAAATAGAAGATAAAGTTTCCGACATCGGCCGGGGCGTTGAAACCGCAAGCGCCCGCGAATTATTGTACAGAGCCGACGAAGCGCACGAAGTCGCGCAAGGATTCGGGTTGACCGATCAACGATCCAAACAATTGGCGCGCTCTATGGCGCAAGGCGTTGAAAAACGTCTGGCCATCGAATCGGCGGCACGGCTTGGCGGAAATACCAGCCCCACCCGCGATTTGGATCACGATTTGGAAATGGTCAAACGCATCGAGGATTCCAGAACCGCGCAATTGAACAAAGCCGCGTTCAATATGACCCCTATTGGGCTTGCTGTGTCCGCCATGAGGTCTATGGGAAAATCATCTTCGGGCCGCGCCTAGTTTAAATATACCCATCCTTATGTTTGCGCTATGTTTGCGGTATGAGCCGTTTTATTCAAATCATCGATGGCGATTATGGCAAGCAACTGGCGGAATTCACGTTGGTCGGGTTGTCGCAAAAACCGGCTTTGACCATGTTGTCGCCGCAAATTTACAAAAACTGGCTGAAACGCACCAAAACGCGGTGGATCAAATCGGTTTGGCTGGTCGAAGATAAAATCGCCCGCATCGAGAAAATCGAAGAAGGATTCTTGGCGCCGGAAAACGCCGAATGGGATTTTTCGGTGATTGAATCGGAATCCATGGCCAAATCGTTTGGCAAATTCGCCGGAAAATTCAACACCCCCAAAGATACAGGGCCGTTGCGAAACGTCAAAAAAATTCATTTCCGTTTATGGTTCAAAGACAATACCCAATGCACCGCAATTGCGGATGCGCGCGTATTCCAAAACATTCATGCTGTGGTTGAATCGTAAACCGGATTGAAATCAGTTTTATCCGAAAGACCATTCGAAAAACCATCCAAAAGGATGGTGGGTGCGACAGGGATTGAACCTGTGACCCCTACCATGTCAAGGTAGTGCTCTCCCGCTGAGCTACGCACCCATATTAAAATGGGACAAAAGAACTAACAGGAAAAAGACCGGCGGTCAATAGCTTATGATGCGGCTATTTTTGCAATAATTATTTATTTTCAACGATATACCAACCTTGCTCTATTGATGTTACGCCCCTAAAATGAAAGACCAACGACAACAGGGGATGCAAGATGTTGAAACAAGGATTTTTTATTGCCGGAACCGGAACGGATGTAGGCAAAACCATCGTTGCCGCATGGATGATGGCGCATTTGGGCGCCGATTATTGGAAACCGGTGCAATGCGGACGCGGCGAAGTGGACAAAGCCACCGTCCAAGCGATCACCGGCATCACATCGGATCATTTTCATCCATCCACCTATGATTTGGTCGATCCATTATCCCCGCACGAAGCGGCGCGGCGCATGGGCATCACACTGGATCACAACCGGTTCGTTTTGCCGGTAACGCCCCGTCCGGTTATCGTCGAAGGCGCGGGCGGATTGATGGTTCCGATCAACAACGATTTTTTGATGATCGATTTGATTGCGCGGCTGGGTTTGCCGATCGTTTTGGTTTGCCATTCGCAACTGGGCACAATAAATCACACATTATTGAGTTTAGAGGCGATCCGCGCGCGCAATCTGCCGTTATTGGGCGTGGTTATGAACGGATCCCTGATGCCGCACAACAAAGAAGCGGTTGAATCGTTCGGCCGCGTTAAGATATTGGCGGAAATTCCGCAAATACAAACGTTGAACACATCGAAATTGCTGTCGATAGAACCGCATGTTCCATTTTCCCGCTGGACGCGCGAAGAATCCATATATGCGGTGGCATAACAAAAATCATAAATGAAAAATTACGTCCTATCCGATAAAATGCATATCTGGCATCCATTCACCCAGGCGCAAACCGCGCCGGATCCGGTGTGCATCGTGCGCGGCCAAGGCCATGTTTTATTCGATGCGGACGGCAAACGATATTTGGATTTGATTTCGTCCTGGTGGGTCAATGTGCATGGGCACGCGCACCCGAAAATCGCCGCCGCTATTGCCGCGCAGGCGATGGAATTGGAACATACGATTTTTGCCGATTTCACCCATAAACCGGCTGTGGATCTGGCCGAAAATCTGGTCAAAACATTGAAACGCGGCAAAGCCGGCCAATTGAACCGCGTATTTTTCAGCGACAACGGATCGAGCGCGGTCGAAGTCGGATTGAAACAGGCATTGCAATATTGGAAAAACAACGGCAAACCGCAACGCAATGGTTTTTTGGCGTTCGACGGCGCGTATCATGGCGATACGGTCGGCGCGATGTCGGTCGGGCGCAGCAGCCGGTTTTTCGACAGTTACAAGGAATTTTTATTCGACGTTTCCGCAATCCCTTTCCCACAAACCTGGCCAGGCGATCCGGATGTCGAATTCAAAGAAAAACAGTCATTGGCGGCATTGGAATCCTTGCTTACTCAGCAGGGAAAAAATCTGGCGGCGATCATTGTCGAACCATTGGTGCAAGGCGCGTCCGGCATGCGCATGTGCCGTCCCGAATTCATGCAACGCGCGATGCGCATGGCGCAAGACGCCGGATTGCTGGTTATTTTCGACGAAGTCATGACCGGTTTCGGCAGAACAGGCAGTTTCTGCGCCTACGAACAATGCGGCGTAACGCCGGATATATTATGCCTGGCCAAGGGGTTGACCGGCGGGTTCATGCCGATGTCGGTTACTGTTTGCGACGAAAAAATATTCGATGCCTTCAAGGGCGCGGGATTCGACCGCGCTTTGGCGCACGGACATTCTTATACCGCCAACCCGCTTGCTTGCGCTGCTGCGAACGCGTCGTTGGCTTTGTTTAAAACCGAAAATTCCTTGCAAAAATCGGCCGCAATCGGCGATTGGCACAGAACGCAATTCATGAATTTATCCGGTCATCCCGGCGCGCACAATTGCCGGGTTACCGGATCGATCGCCGCCATCGACATCGACATGGACATGAGTTATGGCGGCAAATTGAGTTTGGATTTAAAACTGTTTTTCCTGAACAGGGGATTCATGATCCGCCCGATCGGCCAGACGATTTATTTAATGCCGCCCTATTGCACCGATATTGCGGATTTGCAAAGCGCCTATGACGTTATCGACGAAGCGTTAACCGCGTTCGGCAAATCGGCGATCCCGTCGGCCGCCTGACGCGCGCCGTAAATCACTTCGTAATTGGCGACAAACGGCCTTATTCTGGACGCTTCGGATAAAACGCGTTTCATTTCCGTGTGCGACAATCCGGAATATCCTTTTTTCGGGGCGCCCGATCCGATCGATTTAAAGCTGTGCAAAAATCCGGGCGCATCGTCAAAGAACGTTTGAATTTTTTCCTGAACCGCGAACATTCCCGGCACCGATTTTATTTCATCCAAAGACGGATAATCCCACAACCCGCATTCAACGCCGGTTTTATCGCATGCGGCGCGCCAGGCGGAAAAGCTTTTTTTCTCTAAAATCGTAAATGCGAAAACCGCGCCGGGATTCAGCAAATTCGATATGGCGTTCATCGCGCCATACAAATCCGGCAGCCAATGCAAAATCATACTGGACACGATCAAATCGAATTTACAGTTGAATGGCAGATTGGACGCATCGGCGGCGGCATAATGCGTTGTGCTGCGCCCGCCCATTTGCCGCCGTGCCACATCGACCATGGCATGGTTGATGTCGGTGACGACATATTCCGCATGCGGCCACAAAGCCTGCATTTTACGGGTTAAAAGACCGGTGCCCGAACCAATTTCCAAAATGCGCGGTTCAAAAGACGGCAAAGCCATATGTTGTATCCGGCGCACCAATTTTTCGACAATTTGCTGCTGTACGACCGCGTAATCGTCGTACACCGTAGCAGCCTTGCCAAAACTGCGGCGAACCTGGTCTTTGCTGGACATTTATTTCGGCATCTTCGTTAAGGGGGAAAAAATCAATCGCAAAATTGTTGAATTTGTGCCGCGCACCAATCGGGGTGGCGGATGGGTAGAATATGCCCGCCAGACGGCGATACGCGCAAGTCCAAATTTAACCGCAATGATTCAAATGATTGCGCATGCGGCAATAACACGAGCGGATCGTCGCCCCCAGCCAACGCCAGAACCGGGCAATTCCAATCTTGCAAAGCCTTGCGGCCATCGTATCGCCGCAACATATCCAAACCCGCGCCAAGCGCCTGCGTGTCCGGCAATTCGTGGGATAAATCGTAACCGGCTTCGATGCGGGTGAAAAAATCGTGCAAAACCTGTAACGGCTCGTGATTCCATTTTTTCTGCATTCTGTCGATATGCTGGGGTAAAACGCCAGAAGAAAAATCTTCGGATTGGGTAAATTTCGCAAAGGAATTGATGGCAATTATTTTTTGCGGGCGCGGCAAATTTTGCAACGACCACAACAAGCCCGCCGAATGCGCCACCAAAATATAACCATCGTCATCCAGATCGGGAATATGCGTGGCCCGGTAATAACCCAAATCCGCGCACAAAGATCTTTTTAAATAAAAATGTTCCAGCAAAGGCCGCCAGAACCGGGCATCGAATCCCCAGCCGTGAACGAAAACAAAACGCGTCATGCCGCCAAATCCGGACGGATTCCCGAATTCATGCCTCGCCATTGATACAACGCGCCGACCAAAACGTCGATTTGCGGCGGTTTGTGCGCCGCCGTCAAAGACAGGCGCAAACGGCTGGTTCCGGCAGGCACGGTCGGCGGCCGGATCGCCGCGCATAAAACGCCTTGTTGTTGCAAGAATTTTTGCAAATCCACGGCATCGTTTGCGGATCCCACGATCACAGGGATAATGTGCGCCTGGCTGTTGCCGGTGTTCAGATCCAAAGGTTTTAAAACATTGCGCAGGTAATCGGCGTTTGCCAGCAATTTGGCGCGTTCGATCGACAAATCCGGCATGATGTCGCATGCCGCATCGATAGCGCCCCAAATCAACGGCGACAACCCGGTTGAAAACATAAATCCGCCGCAACGGTTGACCAAAAATTCGCGCAGATCGTGCGAACATGCGACATACGCGCCGCCCGATCCGAACGATTTGCCAAACGTGCCCATAATACAATCGATTTGACGCGCATAATCGGCCGCAAGCCCCATGCCGTCTTTGCCCAACACACCGACCGCATGCGCATCATCCAAGTATAAAAACGCGCCGTATTTTTTAGCCAGCGCGATCAACGCCGGAATATCGGCGCGATCGCCATCCATGCCGAACAATGTTTCACTGACAATAAAACGGGCGATTTTACGGGTGGCGGATTTTTTCAACAAATCCTCAAGATGGTCTAAATCCAAATGGCCATAACGGCGCAATTCCGCGCCTGCCAATTTTATGCCCGATATGATCGAATGATGATTCAGCCGGTCGGAAAACACAACCGCGTCCATGCCCAAAACATGGCGATCCATCAGGGCGGATAAAACCGCGCTGTTGGCCTGATAGCCGGAATTGAAAATCAAACTGGATTGCGTCCCGATCATGCCGGCCAATTTTTGTTCAATTGCATCGAACGCAGCCATATTGCCGGTAACCAAACGGGACGATGTCGATCCGACACCAAATTGCTGGGCAAAGGTTATGGCGCGCAATCTTAATTCCCGGCTGCGCGACAAGTTCAAATAATCGTTCGACGAGAAATTGATGAAATCCTCGACCCCTTTGCGGATTTGCGCGGACGAGCTTGGGCTGTAGGCCGAAAGCTCGCGCCATTCGCCCTTGTTTTTTAAGCCTTGAGTAAAATTTCGGTACAGTGTATCCATGATTTGCGTCCGTATTCTTGCTAAAAAAGGTTACTTTGTCTATCACCGAATCATGAATAAATAATTAAGGATTTATCCGATGACCGCCTGCCAATCGCACCGCCATTCCGACAATAAAATTTGCATGTCCGCCGACCCGGCGATCCGTCATGACTGGACAGTTGCGGAAATCGAATCTTTGTTACAGGCGCCATTGATGGATTTGGTTTACAAGGCGCAATCTGTTCACCGTCAATACCAGGACGATTCCATACAACTGGCCAGCTTGCTAAGCATCAAAACCGGCGGATGCCCCGAAAATTGTTCCTATTGCCCGCAAAGCGCGCATTACGCAAAATCGGTCGGTATGGCCAAAGAATCGTTGATGCAAGTAGACGATGTATTGTCCAAGGCGAAAATGGCCAAGGATGCGGGCGCGAACCGGTTTTGCATGGGAGCGGCGTGGCGCGAAGTGCGCGATGGCGAAGAATTCGACCGGGTTTTGTCCATGATTCGCGGCGTCAAGGAAATGGGCATGGAAGCATGCGTAACATTGGGCATGGTCAATGAATCCCAAGCCAAGCGCCTGGCCGAAGCGGGATTGACGGCATATAATCACAATCTGGACACAAGCCCGGAATTTTACGACCAAATTATCACGACACGCGATTACCAAGAACGTTTGGAGACTTTGCAGAATGTGCGCAACGCAGGCGTGACATTGTGTTGCGGCGGCATTATCGGCATGGGCGAAACCGCAACTGACCGCGCCAGTATGCTGCAAGTGTTGGCGTCCATGACCCCACACCCGGAAAGCGTGCCGATCAACGCCCTGGTCGCGGTAAAAGGTACGCCGTTGGAAAACCGCCCAGAGATTGATCCGATCGAATTGGTGCGCATGATCGCGGTAACCCGTATCGTTATTCCACGCGCGCGGGTGCGTTTATCCGCAGGGCGCAGCCGCCTGTCGCGCGAGGCGCAGATTTTATGCATGATGGCGGGCGCGAATTCGATTTTTTATGGTGAAAAATTATTGACCACCGCCAATAACGACGCACTGGCAGATCAGGAATTGATCCGCGACGCGGGATTGAAAATCGCCGCATAACCGGCAGGTTTTATATAATAAATTGAAAAAGGCGCCCGATTCAAGGCGCCTTTTTTTATTTGCTATTTACTTCGTTTTTTTCTCAACCGAACTTACCAATTCTTTCTGTGTAACTTATCCTTGCTTACGCCGTTTGGAACGGGGTTTCAATTCGACCACTTTTTCGTGTGTTTCGTCATGGCTTGGATCTTGCGGCGGTTCTGTGCCGGTGATCCGCGCAACCTCGCTGACCAATTCCCGCAAATTAAACGGTTTGGACAACAAACACGCTTTGGATTTCGGATATTCCTTGTCGCCGCGCGCAACTTGGGCGAAACCGGATACGAACATAACTTTGACATCCGGATTGTTTTTCCAGGCTAATTTGGCCAACTGCATACCGTCTAAACCCGGCATGACAATATCGGTCAACAATAAATCGCATCTTTTATTTTTTAAGGCCTCGGCGGCTTCATGACCATCGCTGACCGGCCAAACTTTGTGGCCCGCATTTTCCAACAAGCGTGTCATCACCGCACGCATCGGCATGTCATCTTCGGCTATGATGATATTGGCCATGATATTTGCTCTCCCTTGTCTTTTCGTCGTTTGGCGGAAGGTTTTGCACCCGCCTATAGTTTCAGAATATAGCCGGAATGGTTAACAAAGCGTTGTCGGCGGCGTTTTTTTGTATTGCATACACGGCGTATGGTATTTTCGCCGATACGAAATATTATTATTACATATCAATTATTTAATTGAAATATGTGGGCGCCAGAAATGGCGGAAAAGCGCAAAAAGCGGGTCAGATTCAAAAAAGATTGTTGCCCAAAAACAAGATATAATAAGACACCATGAAATCGCCCATTCACTTGGTTGAACCAAAACAACAACGTTTGCCGATCATATTGACATCGCCGCACTCAGGCAGTTTTTATCCAGGCGAATTTTTGACATCGGCGCAATTGCCGATTTCCGATTTGCGAAAACTGGAAGATTGCTTTGTCGACGAATTGTGGAATTTCGCGCCGGATTATGGCGCGCCTATTTTATCGGTAAATTACGCGCGCGCCTATGTCGATGTGAATCGCAGCGCATGGGAATTGGACGCGGATATGTTTTGCGGGGCAACGCCGTTGCCACAATTGTTGGAATCTGCCAAAGCAAAAGCGGGTTTGGGTTCGATACCGCAAATCGTCGCGCAAAACCAAAATATCTATGGCGGAAAAATAGATTTCGCCGAAGCGTCGCGGCGCATTCACGCGGTACACCGGCCATTTCACGCCGCATTGGCCGCGATGATTCAATCGACATTTACCAAATTTGGGGGATGTCTTTTGCTCGATTGCCATTCCATGCCGCATATCGCCGCACCCATCGACCGGTACAGCGGACAAAGCGCCGAAATTGTTTTGGGCAACCGGTTCGGCCAAAGCTGTCGCCCGGAAACAATCGATATTATCGAACGAAGTTTGCGAGATTTGGGTTTCCGCATCGCGCGCAACGATCCATATCCAGGCGGATATATTACCGAACATCACAGCAATATCGATTCAGGAATCGAAGCCGTGCAAATAGAAATCGACCGCGCGCTTTATATGAACGAAAACGATTTCACCGCGAACCATTTATTTTCTGCGACAAAATCCCGGTTGCAAAAGGCATTCTCGAGAATCGCGAATTGTTACCACGCGGCGCAATATGCAAAAGAAATCAAGTTGATTGCAGCAGAATGAAGAATCGGTTGCATACCGAAAAGTAACCGTTTGTTAAGGTTTAAGGATCAAAATACATATATTGGCATAAAATTTGCCCCGTTAAGGTTGGCAAAGGATAATCATGCGCGGAATTTTATTTTCAATCGGATTGATTTTGGCGGCATTGACCGGGGTTTTCCCAGGCTTCGCAAGCGCGTCAAATCCTTCTGAAAACAGCAAAATATGCCCCGCCGCCATCAACCAAGTCGAAGCCGTCAAATCGATTCCAAAGAACGTTTTAAAGGCCATATCCCACACCGAATCCGGCCGGTACGACAAAAACAGCAAGGCATTTTCTGCCTGGCCGTGGACCGTGAACAGCCAAGGCAAAGGGTATTTTTTCGATTCCAAGTCCGAAGCGGTTGAATTTGTAAAATCGTTGCAATCCAAAGGCGTTAAATCGATCGATGTCGGTTGCATGCAAATCAATCTGCATCATCATAAAACTGCGTTCCGCGATCTGGACGACGCATTCGATCCGGTTAAAAACGTCACCTATGCCGCCAATTTTTTACAAAATTTATATACCGATAACAAATCGTGGTTGAAAGCCATAGGCGATTATCATTCCGCAACGCCATATTATCATGAACAATATAAAAAACGCGTTTTGGGAAATTTAAACCGCATCAATACCGGCAAAACACTGGTGCAAGAAATCAAAGTGGCGCAAGTGTACCGCCCATCGAAAAATACGCCGCAAAAATTGTATGATTCCACCGAATCGTTGCGCAGCAGCGTTTCAGTCAAGGGCATGACATTGGCCGAAGCCGACCGAACCCGCAAAGAAGCCGTGATGAAAGCATGGGAAGAACGCAAACGCAGGCAAATAGCCAGCGGCACGAAATTTATCAATGGCCATCAGTCGAAAATGAAAAAACAAACCGTGGCCGACGCCGGCAACCCATCCACAGTTTCCAGATAATTACATTTTATACAATTCGTCTTGCCATACATAATCATGCGACATTTTTTGCCGCATGGTTACATCGACAATATATTGCGCCACAAGTTTGCAATTGAAATCTCGATGCGATTTTTCCCACCCCGCCTTTGCGACCGCGCGCCGCGCATCGTCGTTAGCGGCATAAAACTTTATTTTATCCGCCAAATCGGATGGATCGCTGTAATACGCGATTTCATGGCCGCCGAAAAACCGCTTGAAACCGCTGGATTCCGGGGTTAACGCCAAAATTCCATTGCCCATAATATGCGCCATCCGGTCGGATGCGTACAAATACGCGTTGTTGGGCCGGCTGAAATTCAGGGACATTTTCGCGTCCGACAGCACATTCAAATATTTTCCGCCCCAAACCGATGGCCGCCCATACAGGCCGTAAAATTCCATTGTTATTCCGGACAGATTTTTTTTCAAATAATCCGATATTTCCAATCTGGTATCGTTCGGGCTGGCGCCGCCGATACAAAATAAAAAATCGACCGGCAAATCTGCGCAATCGAAATTGCGCAAAACCTCGATACTTGGATCGACCGCGTTCGGCATGTACGATACGGTATTGTGCGGGCGCAGGAATTGTTTTAACAAATCGCCGCCGGTTGTGATGAACATCGCATCGACGACATTGGCGCGGCCGCGCAAATGCGTAACATTATCGATATGTTCCGCCAATGCCAGCGTATCGATATTGTAAAGCCCGATGCGGGTATGCGGCCATGTTGCGCGTATTTGCGCGATTGTTTCGTTGCGGATCACGTTGGCGTGGCCGAACAAAATCAGATCGGGCAAATAATTTTCAACGGTCGCCAACAATTTTTCATTCGCCCCGCCGACACCCAATTTGCGGCTGCCGAACATATTGGACAAACGCGCCTGGTCGCGGTCGGAAAATTCCAAAACCGTATGGCCATTGCGAATCAATCCGTTACGCAATTTAAAATCGAAATTGTAATAAAATCCGCCGGGGATTTTTTGGGCGAAGTTTCCGACGATCAAAATTCTCATATATGATAATTAATAGGAAATAGACGGATAAATAAAGTTATTTCGGCGCTTTTTCGCGTCTTTTCTCGACCAGCCAGTCAAAAACACTTTGCCGGACAAGTTCTATGCGCTCAGGAGGAGAGAAGTTGCAAGCCAAGGCTGTAAATTTTACTTTATCTTCTGGCAACAGACCGCCATGAAACACAGCGGTTTCAATCGGCGTCAAATTGTACCTGTGGCCATAAACATGATGCCGGTACAAACCATCAAATAGCTCGGATGGAGATTGACGTTTAAATTCATACGCCGCAATCGCGCCGTTCGGCAGAATCGCAAAACATTTTCCCGCATCTAATTTGGCTGTGAAATCCAAATTCGGCAAACCGCCGCGTGGATCGTCGGCTAATCCTCCGCCTTCATCGGCAGGATTCCATGGCGTTACGGCTTCGAACGATGCTGGTTTTAAATTATCTCCATACATCGCTCTGCTCTGAGAAAAGAAATACGCAACCAGACATGATTGCGCATCGAAATCCTGCAATAAATCGGCAATAGCATCGCGTCCGCCAGGATGAGGCGCGAAATTATAACACCAAGGCTGATTGAACGTCACTTCGTTCAAATGCGCAATCCGCAGCATTAACCCCACCAGTTTTTAAAACGTCTTTATTCCGCCGCCGCTTCAAGCTGGTCTTGCGGAATTTCTATGTATCCTTCTTCTTTCAGTCTTTTTTCCACCATCCATTGAGGCATTGGCGCGGCAGGCGGATACTTGCCCCCGTTTTCCGGATTCACCAGGTGTTTAAACCGGGCGTGTTTAAAATAATATGGCGTGTCGCAAACGATCGGGAAACGCGAAAAATTCTGATACAATAGAACATGCGTGCCTTTTGGCTGCGTCATAAAATCGTTGATACCGTATAATGGCTGGTTGACCCAGTTATAACTGCGTTGTACCGCGAATGGGTTGGCGTTTTTCGACAAACCTTCGGTTCTGGAATCGGACCAATCGCGATCGGTCGAACCGCCGATCATTTTCGAAAAACGGTCGGCGGTGTTTTCGTTATTCAGCGGCAAGATGATTTTGGCGGCTGTGGTCGAAATAATTGTTTCGGTTTGATCCTTGCCATAAACGGCGGCAACCTGGCCCAAATCCTGGCCGATCATCAAATAACATACTTTTTGGCCGCGTCCAACGGCCGGGCCGTCGATCAACGCCTGCAATTTCGGCATTTGCGGGAATTCGTCCAACACGAACATCACCGGATACGGGCCTACTTGTTCGCCGTTGCGCGTACGGCTGTTTGGGCGGTGCGCGACCAAAAACGCCGACAAAGTTTCGACCAAAAGGCCGGTGATAACACCCAGCGCCTTGGCGTCTTCTTGGTTGACGCACAAATACAATGTCAACGGTTTCATTTTGCCGTCGGATGGATCTTTGATTCCGCGTACGTCGAGGAAAGCAAAATCGCTTTTGCAAGTGCGCGCGCGCACGGCGGAGTTTTTGAAAATATTCAAACCGGCGTCCATGGTCGATAAAATCGATCCGCGTTCTTTGTCCGGCGTGTTGGCCAATTGGGTCAATTCCAAAACGCATCGCGGCGCATAACCGTTGTTGCGCGCTTCTTTGACCGCCATCAACATGTAATTTTTAATCGGATCTGCGAACAAGGCCGCGTTCGGGTCTTCTTGGCGAAGACGTTCGATTTCGTCTTGCGCCGCAAGCGTCGCCTCGGTAATCCAATCGAGCAGCATCGGCAAGCATGCTTCTTCGCCATACCATTGTTCCGGAATGCCGTCGTAATTGCCGGTTTCGGCCTTGGATACCAAGAAATGAATGAACCCCGCCAATGCGGCGCGGCCTTTTTTGGTCCAGTGCGGATCGGCATCGCCTTTCGGTTCTTCGACGATGACGTTGACCAAACGGTCGATATACAAATCGCGGTTCGGGCCGACTTCGGGAATGGATTTCGGCGATAATGGATTCCAGCGCGGATAGAAAATGCCTTCTTCAGGCCTGTCGGATGCCGCCCATTCAAGCCGCAAACAAACGCTGAATTTCGAACGGTAGCCGGATGTAATGTCGGCCAATTCCGGTTTCACATCGTTGATAACCATCGATACTTCGTTACAAGTGAAAATAGTCGGCACAACGATGCCGACGGTTTTACCGGTTCCCGGAGGTGCAACGCACAAAGCGGACAAAGTTTCGCTGAACATCAGCAATTTGTTGCCGCGCATGCCCAGAACCATAATCCAGCCGTCGAACAAACCCATTTCCTTGACGTCTTCGTCACGGGCTTTGCGTGCGCCCCCTTTGTGCATCGGGTTGAATGGATATGGATTGGCGCCGATTCCGGTGAACAAAATAAACAAGAACAACAAAAACGGCGTGATGAATCCAATCGGCGGAAATGAATCGCGCGCGCTGACCGATGAAACCCAATTTTTATATTCGCCGACCCAAAATAATCCCGATCCATCCGGTGAACGTGCCAGCAAATTGCCGAAATAATCGTTTATGACCCAACTGACCATCCGTTTGTTGAATCCGTTCTGCACCATCATTTCGATCGGATACCCCAAAGGAAGCGTCACTATAAGGGCGACAAACGACCACAATACGGTCATTTGAACCCAACGGACGGCTTTGTCTTTTTCTTTGGCAAATATTTTCGACACTTAGGTTTCCTGGTCTATTTATAAAAAAATTCCGATGTAGCTAATTTATTGATTCCAATCGCTATTTCAATCTACATTATACTATGTTTATAACAATAATTTGAAGCGTTGTTTTACCGGGTCAAATAATATCATGTTTGCATTAAAAATTTGTAACGGAATCCATGCCGCCCAAAAGAGATATTATGTATATTTTTCAATATATTAGGAACTTTTTTGTTTATCGATATACCAAAAATTCCGCATCGGGTTTTGCCATCGGCACCATATTGCTTGCCGTTATACTGATCGCTGCGATTGTAACCGGGATGGCCATCAGTTCAAGATCGGTATTGATGGGACCACGCCGCGAAGATACCAGAGTAATTGCCAGCTCTCTTATTAACGAAGCCACAAACTTAAAAACCGCTATCGATCGTTTTGTAATGAACGGCGTGCGACGTGACCGCGTTTTATTGGGAATCCCAAGCGGCTACCCCGGCGCGGGATCGTATGGTTTATCGTGGGGTTTGATTAAAAACTGCAATGAATTCACCCCGATGCCATCCGATTGTTTATACAATCCGCAAAATTATGGATATGCGACGCCGCCCAATTTGCCAGATACCGCGTTTTTGCGTGAAAGCGGCACCAACGCATTGATAAAATCGCCTTGGGGATATTGGAACGTTACTTCATATACGGATCACCCGGAAATGGCGGGACGCGCATCGATGATCGCAACGCGCAGCCTTCGCAAAGAAATTTGCCAGCATGTAAATAATTTATTGAACGGAACACCTATAACTGCCGAACCCGAAAACGCAGGATTGTCGTTTACATCAAGCGTCAACAGCACCGTGTCGATGGACATCGCAGGCGGGCAACGCCCGACCATCGGCATCAGTTCGTCTACGATTCGTCCAGAAGGCGGCTGTGTGATAGACGCCTGGGGAACGCATTACATATTTTATTCTTTTGTGATGGAAGGTCAGTAAATGTTCATCGAAGGTTTTGAAACGGCCAAAGATTATTTGGACGCTTTTGTTGAAAAATGCCTGAAACATAAAGCATCCGATATACATTTGGAAAACCGGGGTTTGGAAGGCATTATCCGCGTCCGGATCGAAGGCACGATGCGCGAATGGGCGCGGTTTCCAATCGACCGCATGACATTATTAATCCGCCGCATCAAATTTATCAGCGGGCTTGATCCCGAACACAGCGGCAGAACCGGCGAAGGCAGATTCGAATTCGATCTGGGCGCGCAAAAAATCGTTATGCGCCTGAGCGTTCTACCAACCCAAGGTTCGGACGATCTGGTCATACGAATTTTGGGATCGTCGCCGGAAACGTTCGGTTTAAAACAATTGGGATTCGACGATCACATCCGCGAAGGATTGGAATTCTGCGTTAAAAAATCGATGGGATTGATTTTGGTAACAGGCCCCACAGGATCGGGGAAAACATCGACATTGTATGCGGCGATTCAGGAAATAAACGACGGCGAATCAAAAATCATAACGGTCGAAGATCCGATCGAATACAAAGTTTCCGGCCTAAGCCAAATCAAAATGGATCCCCGGCATAACGTAACGTATGCCAATGTTCTGCGCGGCGTATTGCGGCACGACCCGGACGTTATTTTAATCGGCGAATGCCGTGAATTGGACGCCGCCGAAATCGCCATCGAAGCCAGCATGACAGGCCATTTGGTTTTAACCACACTGCACACCAACAGCGCGGTGTCGAGTATTTTGCGCCTGATTAATATGGGCGTTCCGGCAATCGACGTCAGCAATAGCCTGACCGCAGTTTATGCGCAGCGTTTGGTGCGAAAATTATGCGGCGATTGCAAGGTTCAAACCCCCGCTCCCGATTCGCTTATAAAATCGCTTGGCGCAAAGGCGCCGAAGCATATTTACAAACCCGGCGGATGCCCCGTTTGTTCGGACACAGGATTCAAAGGCCGTTTGCCGGTCGGCGAATTGTTGATTTTGGACGACGATGTGCGCGACGTTATCATCGCGCAGCCGAATTTAAGTTCGCTGAACAAAATCGCCAAACAAAAAGGCATGCGCACCATGGCGGAATATGGTTTGGAATTGGTGGCCAAGGGCGATTTGGATTATATGGACGTATTGCATTCGGTAACGTAAATTTATTCAAAATTTTTACCGCAACACATCCCGCAATACTTCTTCGACCATGTCGGGAACTTCGACGCCGGTGATAATGCGTTGACCCGAACTGCGGTCGATTTGCACGATTCGGCCGAACGCCATGGATATAATTTCAATCGCCGCCTTGGGATCCATATTGATGTCGTTCTGGGTTAAATTCTGCCAAAACGCCTTGATCGCCATTTGCGGGCTGTCGGCGTGGATGGTGGCAAAGAAATTGGAATGGCCGGTTGTCATAAGGCGGTAAATGCTTTTGACGTTGCCGACCGAAATTTCACCGCAAATAATCGCATCCGGGGTAAGACGCACCACCGAATCCAGAATATGCGAATAACTGACTTGGTTGGCGGAACTGGTGCGCGAGATAATCAAATGCACCCGGTTAACATGCGGCAATAGAACCTCGCGCGTGTCTTCGACCGTAATAATGCGGCGATCGCGGGGAATAAATTCAACCAACGCATTTAAAAATGTGGTTTTCCCGGTCGCCGTTGCGCCGGAAATTAAAACCGCTTCGCCATGCGACACCGCGCCGATCAAATCTTCGTATGGCGTTTCGGCGTATTTGCGGCGCTTGACGGCGTGATCCGGCATTTCCGACAATTCCTCGCCCGGGCGCAACATGTAATCGGCGAGCGAGAATTTTTTTTCTTTTTTAAAACATCGGATACAAATCGCCATGCCTTGGGTGTCGGCGATTTCATACCGCACGTTTGGGCCGATAATCGCTTGAAACCGGTGCCCGCCGGGCAATGTGGCGGCCAAAATCGGCACGCGGTCGCGGTCAAAATCCTGTTCGGTGATATTGGCCAACAAACGGCACAAAGCCAAAATATATTTATATGTTATTTCCGGGGCTTCTTCGGATGTCCATCCGCTGCCGGTTTTGGTCCAAATTTCATTTGGGCGGTTTATGGCGACTTCTTCTATTCCCGGACGCTCGTAATACAGCGCCAGAGGCTTTAGTGCCTGAAATAAAAGTTCATTGCCTAAACCGGTCATAATTCTGCATTACGGCGCGTAACCAGGCTGTGCGCCGGCGCGATTCGGTGTTGGCGGCGCAGGCGTTTCCTGTGGCACGGATGAAGACGATCTTGGAACCGCCGATCCAGGGTCGCCGCCGCCGGCATTGGCGATTTGTTGCGCCGCGTCGCGGTTGATCGGAACGCCAACCAACGTGTAACCCTGTAACATAATATCGCGTGTCGGCATGATATAAAATCTGGTTCCGCCGGGAACGGTGATGATCGGCGCCAAGTTTAAATTTTCTTCGACCAAACGTTGCGATACAAACGACAAATCGGTTGCGAAATTTTGATATGCCTGTTCTTCGGCGGATAAAGTTTGGCTGGTGGTCACGTTGCCGACGCCATCGGAACTGATAATGGTTTCGGGCGCGGTGGCGTACGTGCCGACTGCGTTAATCAAACTGATCAACAATGGTCCCGCAAAACGGTCGAAATACCGGTTGTCGACATCGCCGATCAACCCAAGCCGTCCCATCGCATCGGCGGCGGGATCGCCTTCGATTGCAATCGCCGCGCCATCCGGGCGCATAACGCGAACAAAGCTGGCTTTCAATCTGGTATCGCCCTGGCGACCCAGCGATTCATAAACGCCGATGGCACGGGACCCGGCGGGCAACAATACGTATCTGCCGTCGCCGCCATAAACGTGGTTTTCAACCACACCCACGATGCGGCCACCCGGCAATTGCGAATTGATGGTGTTTTCCAACACGGCCGGAATATATTTATCGGCCGTTACCAAACGCGACCGGTCAACCGGCAATGTGGAAATGGTCGGCGCGAACCCGATCGGCGTGTAATCCTGATCGCGGGTGATCGGTTGCGAATTGCCGGGATCGGATTCCGGATCGCTTTCTAATACGACCATTTGGCCGCCACGGCGTTGGCGATACAAATTGACTGCATTTTCCAATGCAGGCGAAGGGGCATATACGGTTGGCGGCGGAGCCTGTGGCACAGGTGGCGGAACCGCCTTGACGGCAACAATTGGAATAAAGGCCGGCGGATTGTCGCCTTCGGGCGTGATGACAATTTCACCCTGTATTTCGCCGCCTGCCTGGACAGGAACGAACAGCAAACTGAAATCGCAAGATTCGGATTTCGCCAAAATTTTCGGCGACGATTCCAAGCACGATCCCGCAGCACTAAGTTCCGTAGGATCGGAATCAAGCCGGATTTCGTTGATGGTCAAAACTTCTTCGCCTTCATTGGAAATGGTAATGGTTTTCGTTTCGCTGCTGCCGGGCAATAACGGCCCCATGCGAACGCTCGACGGGCGGACGACCATTTTGGCGGGTTTTAATGTTTGAATAACCGCAGGACCAACCGGAGATGTCGGAATTGCGGCGCCGGTTTGTTCCGGAGTCGGCGCAGGCGCCGCCTGTTTTTCATCTTCGCCACAAGCGGAGATTGAAATTGTCATCAACAAAGCCAGAGTCAACCGCAGCATGGGAAGCAATATGCGGGAACGGAAATTGTTTAAACGAAATGCCATGCGGAATCCGATGAAAAAATGATGTTGCCAAAACAAAAGTCAGGCCCAAACCAAGCCACTTTGTATTTTATTACCAGGTATTTTACACGGATCGCGGGGATTTAATATAGTAAAAAACGAAAAAAAGCCGGTAATTTCGTCCATCAACAGATTTTTGCCGGAATGGCAGAATAAGGTCAAAACCGCCCTAAAATCAGTTTAATTTGGGCCTTCGTCTGCCGATGCGAAATGCCGGTAAATATAAATGCCGATGGTGTCGGTATTGGAATTCGATGTCGTTGAAACCGTCAGTTCGTTGTCGGAAAAATTGCTGCGAACCTGTTCCAACACGGCCGCGAAATGTGAATTATCCGGGTTCGATATGATTTGAATATAAACCCCGTCTTCTTCGAGTTTGCTGTAATTCCAAGCCCCGAATCCGTCGATCGACTTTAAATCGAAAATGCCCTGGGTTGAATCCAGTAAATATTTTTGAGTTCCTGGACACCATATGTTTTTTACATTCGACATCAACACCGATCCGCCATTGACCGAAACACCCAGGCTGCAATCGCCGGACGTTGTAACGCCGGCATTATTTTCATAAGCGCAGCCGGGATATTGTTTGTATGGCTGTGAAAAATCTTCGTTCGGCTGTCTTGCCACAATATTTTTCGTATTCATGGCGCCGGAACAATTGCGCACCAAATCACGCAAATTTTGCGCCTGTTGAATAATATGGGTGGATTGTTCCGTTTCTTGCGCAGTATCGCTGTCTTGGCCCGCCTGATAAGTCATAATCGCAGCGCTTAGGGATAAAAGGGCGATGAATCCCAATATCACCGAAACAACGCCGAACCCCGATTCATACCTGTTTTTCATAAACTTTTCCTATCTTGCCAACCATACCTGTAACGTGTTGCACAAAGCGGCATCGGCACAAGGGCCCATGGTTACAACGCCGGCGGCGTCATCGCCACCGTTGCCGACAGGGCGGATTAAAACCTGCGCCTCGTTCGGGCCGAACCGTTCCCGTACCTTGCGCAAAACCCAATCTATATCTTGGTTCGGATTGCGATCGGTGGATGTAATCATCAACGAAACGCCGCGATAATCCGCGGCCGTTTGAATATAATATTTCCATTCTTCGAAACCGGTGATCAATTCGGGGAAAAAATTTCCTTCGGAATTGTCCCACACCGAATCGCTGGACGGCGTCAGGCATTTTAAATTCCGCGCATTGGCGGCAAACGGGCTGGCGCTGCCGGTATTGGTGCAATATCCCGATTCCGAATAGGTGTCTTCAACAACAGAACCGCAGGCGGGAAAACGCGTATACGCGCTTGGGCCGACGGTTGAATTTTGTGTCGGCGCTTCGGTCATGCACAACAAAATGTCCGATCGGATTTTCGATGCCTGGCCGTAAATTTTCGATGCTAGAATATCGTTGTTTTGCAGCCGGGAATTATTGCGCCCGCCGATACTGATGGCCGCGGTCAATGCCGCAAGCAACGCGATCGACATCAAAATATACGCAAACGCGCCGAATCCAGATTGCGGATTGTTATTGTTGCTGTTGAAAATCATCTTATTCCCCTTTTAAAATCCTATCACCCGCATATTAATACAATATTAACATAAACGGCCGGTAAAACCGCCAATATTGATAAAATTGTTGTTTTTCAGTGGTTTTTGTTTGGGGTGTTTCAAAACCGGTACTACCGATTTAAAATGTTGTTAATGAAAAAAAAG
>CAYWJR010000006.1:0-49343 GCA_964458615.1 uncultured Alphaproteobacteria bacterium | reverse complement strand
TTCGATATATTAGCCATGATTGTCACCATTGAATTCGGAAATTTGCTTGCGGGTTAAATTCGCGGCGTCCGCGCCGGAATAATAAGATGCGTACCAATGCGCGGTTTTTTGCACCGCCGTTGCGGTATCCCAACGCGGGCTCCATCCCAATGTTTTTGCGGCCAATCGGTTGTCCAGCATCAATAATTTCGCTTCGTATATTTTGTCGTCCGGCACATGTTTCCATTTGGCGCGGGTGGATTTGTTTTTTTCGTTCCACGCGGCGGAAAAACGATCCGCCACCCATCCGACCGTGTGGCAACCTTTGCCATCGGGGCCGATATTCAAATTGATCAATCCGCCGCGCCGCGCGGCCATGTGTTCGGTCATCCGTAAAATCGCATGGCACGGTTCCAAAACATGTTGCCATGGGCGCACCGATCCGGGGTGGCGCAAAATTAAATCCTGGCCTGATGTGAATGCGCGCACCGCATCGGGAATCAACCGGTCGACCGACCAATCGCCGCCGCCGATCACGTTTCCGGCGCGCAATGTGCCCATCGGAACGGATGAATTTTTAAAATAACTGTGCCAATAAGCCGATGTGACGATTTCGGCGCATGCCTTGCTGGCGCCATAAGGTTCGTATCCGCCAAGTGGGGCGTTTTCCGCGTAACCCGTGTGCAATTCGGTGTTTTCGTAAACTTTGTCGGTTGTGAAAATCAATGCGGCGGCAAGATTTTTGCATTCCCGCGCCGATTCCAAAACATTGATCGTGCCCTGGATATTGGTTGCGAATGTTCCAACCGGATCCTTGAATGCCGGACGCACCAAAGCCTGCGCGGCCAGGTGCAAAATAATATGCGGATCGAAATCGGCGATCGCCTTTTTTATTTTTCCCATATCGCGGATGTCGTCGATATGATGGCGGCCATATTTCGCCAAATCGTTCAATGTATAAAAATTGGGATTCGAATCCGGCGCCAATGCGTATCCCGCCAAATCCGCATTCATTTCCGCAAGCCAGCGGTACAGCCAGCCGCCGATGAATCCGGTATGGCCGGTTATGAATACGCGTTTATTCCGCCAAAAATTTTCATCCGGCGGCGTGAATCGGGTTTTGGGTTGCAGGATGCGGGAAAACATAAAATCCGCCCGTTACCAAAGACGCCATGGCGCCTGGCCCTTGTTCCACATATTGTTCAACATTTCCATTTCGCGGTACGTATCCATGCACTGCCAGAAACCGCCATGTTGATAAACGGCCAATTCGTCGTCCTTGGCCAATTTTTCTAAAACGCCGTTTTCCAAACTGACGTCGGTGGATTCTTCGTCGACGTGGTTGAACGCCGTCTTATTCAAAACCAAAAATCCGCCGTTGATCCATCCTTCGGCGACTTGGGGTTTTTCGGCGAACGTATTCACCATGCCTTCTTGGATTCCCAATTCGCCGAACCGCGAAGACGGGCGCACCGCCGAAACCGTGCCCAGTTTTTTCGCCCGTTGATGCGTGTCCAACAACGCCTTTAAATCGATATTCGATACGCCGTCGCCATAAGTGGCCATGAACAAATCGTTGCGTACGTATTTCAACGCGCGTTTGATCCGCGATCCGGTCAATGTGTCGCGGCCGGTATCCACCAATACGATCCGCCAATCTTCGCGGTATGTGTTGGTCAATGTTTCGACATCGCCGGTCGCGAAATCGATCGCGAAATCGCTGTTGCGAAAATGGTAATTCAGGAAATAATCGCGGATCGCATCGCCCTTGTATCCCAGGCACAGAATAAAGTTTTTGATTCCAAACGAATGGTAATGTTTCATGATATGCCACAAAACCGGACGGCCGCCGACTTCGACCATGGGTTTGGGTTTGAATTCGGTTTCTTCGCGCAACCGCGTGCCAAGGCCGCCGCATAAAATAATGGCGTCCATTTTTCCGATATCGTGAGGTGCAACCATAGGAACAAGACTCTGGGTAAAGGGATAAGATACCCTTATACTCTAGTGAAAGTTAACAAAATCTTAAATCGCTAACTTACCCAATCTCTTGCTGAACGGAATATTTGTTGTTCGAAAGCACGAATTGGCGTGCGATGCGGCGGGAAGCGTCCACCAAAATGGGGGCGCGGTGATTGATCGACATGGTAATGCCCTGGCCAGGGGCCAAAACGCGCACCGTTATGACGAACATGACCAACAAATCTTCGGGTTTAATGCCCAGGCTTTCATAGGCTTCTTTTAAATCTTCGGGTTCGATCGGAACCGCATCCAATGCGACCGGCAGAACGATAAACGACAAACGCGGTTCGGTCAGACATTGCAATAAATTGAATTTCGCCATGCTGTCGGACAATGTGGCCAGGCCAAATTCATGCACATCCGGAAAACCGACCATGCCGACGGGGAAATTGATCGCCAAATTGCGGTCATATTCAAAAGTGCCGAGTTTATTCGTGATCCGCACGATATTGTTTTCCTGAGTCACGGATTCTTCGCTGGGTGGGGGGCTGCTTGGAACCATTTGTACGGCACATCCTTGATTAAACATAACGTTCTCCATATTAAAATTATTGCATGAAACGCACAAGGCTTACTTGGTTCAGCCGGGAAATAGTCATAAAAGAGGCCTCTAATTGTGTCTGTTCTGCACTAAGTTTGGCCATGGTCAATGGTATGTCGGCGGATTGCAGGCTTTGCACCAAATCTTCGACTTTGGATAAATACGCTTCGTGGCTGCTTTTGGTATCCAGCAACAACCGGCCTTTTGCGCCGATGCTGGAACGCGCATCGGCCAAATTTCCGATCACTTCGTTCATAACGGTCATCGCGCCGTTCAATCGGTCGGTGCGTTCGTCCGCCGGCGCGGCGCTGGCGGTTGCCGCCAAACGCAAGGCATACAGCAATTTGCCGAATGCCGGATCGGCGGCGGTCAAACCGGCTTGAACCGATAAATTGTCGTCGGCGCGTACCGACGGCACGGTGGTATTGCCCATGAAATGGCCGAAATAATCGGATGTCGCGGTGGCGCCAATAGTTACCGGAAATGTGGTCGGTGTCGCGGGAACGGTTGGAACGGTATACGCCGCCGGGGCGTTGTAATTGGTAGGCGTTGTAATCGGCGCGCCCCAACGGGTGATGTCTACGGGCGCGGTCGACGACATAGTGCCGGAAAAAATATACTGGCCGTTGGTTTGTTTGTTCAACTGCGCCTGAATGCCTTGCATCCACGTGGTCGCTTGGGTGCCCAATGATACGAAATCCGCATTGTTGGCGTTTAATGCAGTGGTCAATAGCGCCTTGAACGCTTCGGCTACTTCTTGGATTTCGCTGATACTGGCTTCGTATTGGTCGATTTTTTGGTCGGCCAGAGTGATGTTATCTTGATACCGTTTGGTCTTCATATAACTATTTTCCAATCGCAACGCCTGGCTTGATTGCGTTGCGATGTCGGCATATGTTTCGCCCGCGCGCCCGGTGGCCGCCTGGATTTGCAAATTGCTCATCCGAGCGGTCGAACGCTGAATCAACAAGCTGATGCTGTTATATTTCGAAAAATCGCCTACACGAAAAGCCATGGTGCTACCTCATCAAAGCCGAACCACATGCGGTTTTGGCTTTTGAAATCGAAGGATTGCGCACTACGTCTTGCAAAGCGCGTTCATTTTTGCCGGATTCAACGTCGTCCGACAGGAAATTTCTTTTGTACAAAGAATAATTAGAAATTTTTGTTTTCATGTTCATTGTTGTACCCTCCTGCTATTACCGTAAGATATTGGATAATTCTTCGAACATCTGGTTGACGGTGCGGATCACTTGCGCCGAAGCGTTATAGGCGTTTTCCAACACAACCATATTCGCCATTTCTTCGTCGATATTCACGCCGCTTTCGCTGGCGGCGCGTTTATCCAAATTGTCCAATGTGGTTTGCGCGATTTCGAAATCCGAATTTGAACGCGCGGCCATATTCGCGTTGAACGCGATTAACGACGCGCTGAAATCGCCGATGCTGCTGGTCATGGCGGGCATGCCGCCGGTTGCGGCGAAACTGTATTGCGTTGTGAACACGGCCGCCAAACGCTGGGCTACCGATCCGTCGCCGGGCGCGATTGCGACTTCGGTCGCGACTGCGGTCAGGGATAAATCGGCGCGGCTGATATAGCTTGGGTTCGAAACCAAATTCGGATGCACGGCCAATGTCATGGCCAAATCGCCGCGCAAGGATGTATTGTCCGTGCCGGTGAAAAAATCGTTCAATCCGAAATAATGCGAAAATCCGACACCGGTTCCGCCAACGTTTCCGGTATTTTCATTGATTGCGATGCCGTTGGCCGCGTTGGCTGCCTGAATGACCATTTGGCCGTTGGCGTTCAATGTTACGGTTCCATCCGGCGCCAGTGCGGTGTTCAATGCGGTAACGACTGCGCCTACGGTGCTGGCGACGGCGGGCAGGGTATAATCGACCACGCGCACAACAGCGCCGTTGGCGTCTGTGACCGCGATGCGTACCGCGCCGGTGCTGGCCGGAAAAACGGTCGCGCCGGTTGTTGTTTGTGTGCCCGTCAATGTGCGTTGCGCCGGAAAACTGGTTCCATCGTTGTGCACCGCGTTTACGCGGTCGCGCAGCGCCAATGCCATCGCGTCCAATTGCGACATGTAATTTTGCAATGTGGTATCGCGCATATCGATCAACGATTTGATTTTCCCGCCGGTGAAACGAGATGTTAAATCGCCTGCGCCGGCAATGGTGATCGCGCCGAATGTGGTGCCTGGGGTAACGGTGTTCGCGGCATTATATCCAACGGTTTGCACCGCATCGCCAACCAAATTATATCCGCCCGCGATGTTAACGATCACGCGCCCATCGGAACGGGTATATGTGGACACATCCACCAATTCCGACAATTCACGCAATGCCTGATCGCGTTGATCCATCAAATCCGCAACCGACAATTCGCCGTTGCTGCTGTTGCCGCCTTGGACGATTTGGTCGTTCAAATCGTGCACGCGCTGCGCCAATTCATTGATCGATGTTACGGTGGCGACGATTTCTTGGTCGGCCTGGCCGCGCAATGCGTTGGTGCGGGTGGCCATATCGTTGATTTGACGCGCCATGCGCACGGCATCGTTCACGGTGTCGATTTGCGCCTGGCCGCTTTGCGGCGCTGCGCCCAATGCCTCGAACGATGCGGCCAAACGGCCAATATTCGCGTTGACGGCGGTGGTGGATCCGGGTGTGCCGAATGTGTCTTGGACGCGCGCCAAATAACTGCTTTGCAATTGGCTGGAACCGAACCGCGCCATTTGTCCGCGCAGTTCCTTGTTCAATCCTTCGTTTACCCGGCGCAAAATACCGGCAATGTCGACGCCGCCGCCCACGCCGCCCACGCTGCGGCTCATTTGCTGAACCATTTTGCGGGTGTAGCCCGGGGTGTTGACGTTCGAAATATTGTTGGACGTCACCGACAATCCAAATTGATTCAAATTCAATCCGGACAGAGCGTTGCGCATGGCGAGGGTAAGTGACATGGGGTCGTCCTTTAATTCATCAATCTATAATCGTTGGTCCAAAGTAACCGACAACGCCGCTTTGTTGCCTTTGTTGTGCAATGCCGACAAATCGCCCGGCGCTGCGTATGAACGGGTGCTGTTGACATGTTCCATTGCGGCATCGCGGATGGCTTCTAGAACGCGTAAATTCACCTGGCGCGCGGCCTGCAACAAATGCAAATTTTCGCTGGCGACGCGGTCGAACCGTTCGGCCAAATTGTTGAACGATTGTTTTTGTTCCGCATTCAGGTTTTTGATCACGGATGGATTTTGCCGCAAAACTTTGATTTGGTTTTCGTACGCGAAACTTAGGCGCGCTTTTTCTTTTTGCAATTCTTCGGTTTTGTTGTATTTGCGGTCGCGCAACAAGGCGTTTTCCGCTTCGATAGTGGCGATCAATTGTTCGCTGACGCCCATCAACAAACCTACGAAATCGGTTTTATCGGATGCTGTTTGGGTCATTTCGCTTCTCCTTGCATTTTGATCATCTCGTGCATGATCGCGTCGGCCAAACCGAATCCGCCGTTTTTGGATATGCTGTTGGCGTATTCTTGAACCATCATCGAACGGTAAATATCTTCGGCGTTTCCGCCGCCGAACGTTTCGTTCGGTTTGATGCCGGAAAACATGTGTTGCATCATTTCATTCAAAAATACCGATTCGTATTCACGCGCCGCGCGTTTGATTTCCGCGATATTTTTCGGTTGCGCCGCATTGGCTGGCAATTTCGCCTCTGGGCGCATCATATCGATCGGTGTGGCGGGGGCGTTGATCATATTAGATGACCTCGATTTCCGCTTGCATCGCGCCGGCGGCCTTGATCGCTTGTAAAATGGAAATCATGTCGCGCGGGCCAATGCCCAAAGCATTCAATCCGACAACCAAATCCTGAATCGAAATACCGGCGCGCATAATCGCCAGGCGTTTTTCCTTGTCTTCGTCGATTTCGATTTTGGTGCGGTCCACGGTTTCGGTGTTGCCGGAATCGGAAAACGCGTTGGGTTGCGATACTTGCGGCGTTTCGGTGATTTTGATCGTCAAATTGCCTTGCGCGATTGCAACCGTGTTGATGCGGACATTTTCACCCATAACGATAATGCCGGATTGTTCGTCAATGACCACTTTGGCCAATTGATCCGGCGCGATCCGCAATTGTTCGATGTCGGTGATAAAAGAAACCACGTCTTTTTGATAGCTTTCGGGAATTTCGATACTGATTGTGCCGGGATCGATGGCCTTGGCGGCTTTCGATCCGATAAAGCTGTTGATCGCGTCGCTGATGCGGCCGGATGTGGTGAAATCCGGATTGCGCAGGGCGATTTTAATGCTTTGCAAATCTTGCATTTGGAATGGCAATTCGCGTTCGATGATCGCGCCGTTGGCGATGCGTCCGTTGGTTGGAACGCCGCGCGTTACGGTGCTGCCTTTGCCTTCGGCGGAAAAACCGCCGGCAGCGATTTGGCCTTGGGCGACGGAATATACTTCGCCGTCGGCGCCCAGTAATGGGGTAACCATCAATGTTCCGCCAAGCAAACTTTTTGCATCGCCGATGGTGGCGACGTTAATATCGATCCGCGTGCCTTGGCGGGAAAATGGGGGCAGGGTGGCGGTAACCATAACGGCCGCGACGTTTTTGGTTTTCAACGCATTGTCGCGCGCGTTGACGCCCAAACGTTCCAACATACCGATCAAACTTTCTTTGGTGAAAACAGAAGATGTCAGGGAATCGCCGGTGCCGTTCAATCCGACCACCAATCCGTAACCGACCAACATGTTGTCGCGAACGCCTTCGAAATCGGCGATGTCTTTGATGCGCGACATGGAAAACGCGCTGGCCGCATGCGACAGGCATAATGCGATTGTTGCGCAAAATACGATTTTTCTACCTAATTCCCCAATTCTTGACATTGCTGTCTCGCTTTCTTTTTGGATAAAAGCCAATAATTCCCCCTTTTACTTGCGAAGATCGTGCCAAAACAACGCATTGAAATATAACGATTATTTGTAAATTTTGCGGTGGAGTGGGGTAAAGCGTGCAATGGACGCGGCAAAAATTTCCCATCGCGGGTGGACGCGGATTTTCACAAAATCCACGCAATAGAGCCGAACAATTATCGTTGCATAATTATTAAACTTAACCGCTTTTCGACCATATTGCTGTAGTATGGTATAGTATCGGAACGCAAACTGCGATAAATTGAACTGCTCGTACAAGCCGCGCGAAAATCAAATGAAAATCAAATCAACCGATTCCGTCAGTTCCACGTCTTCGACCCGCAAAACCGGAAAAACCAAATCCGCGGGCGGTGCCACGTTTGCCAGCCATTTGCAAGAAACCGAAGAAGCGCAGGGCGTGACATCCACATCCGCCGTCAGCAATATCGATTCCTTGCTTTCGTTGCAATCGATGGGATCTTCGACCGACCGCAATTCCCGCGCGCGCCAGCATGGCGAAGACGTGCTGAATTCCCTGGAAGGCATTTTGCATGATCTGTTGATGGGCGGGGTTCCCGTTTCGCGGTTGCGAAATCTGGCGGACCTGATGCAACGGCAACGCGAATATTCCGGCGTCAGCCCGAAAATGGCCGAAATCATCGACGAAATCGAAACCAGGGCGCTGGTCGAGTTGGCTAAATTCGAATCCATGATGTAATTTTTATGTGGTTTCAGCCGTTTGGCGGCTGTTATACATGTGAATCGTTTGAAACATTTTTGCTTGAACCGCATGGCATAGAACCCTATATTTCTGTCCTGTTCATTGACCTTTTGTGGGATTAAACATGATCGCGAAATCGCAAACTGCCGTACTTACTTTGGCGCCGGACTATAAACCTTCGGCCAAAGAAGAATATATGTGCGCCGCCCATTTGGAATATTTCCGCCGCAAATTGCTGGCTTGGAAAGAAGAAATTTTGCGCGAATCAAAGGTTACTTTGCACCACATGCAAGAAGAAAGTTTGCAGCAGCCGGATATTACCGACCGCGCTTCGCTTGAAACCGATATGGCGCTGGAATTGCGCACCCGCGACCGTCAACGCAAACTGATTTCCAAAATCGACGAAGCGATGGAACGGATCGAACAGGGCGAATACGGTTTTTGCGAAGAAACCGGTGCACCCATCGGCTTGGCCCGTTTAGAAGCGCGGCCAATCGCCACATTGTGCCTAGAAGCCCAAGAAAGCCACGAAAAATACGAACGCACGCACCGCGACGAAGACAAAGAATAACTTTCGTTTCCGCGTATCCGATGAAATCCAAAACCCCCGCAATCGCGGGGGTTTTTATTTTCTATTGCGCAGTTCCGGCGAAATTCAGCCCCGCAGTCTGGCAGAAAAAATGAAATCCTTAGAATTGGAACGTTTCCAAACTGCGCCCGTTAGCTTTGACCATGGCCGCTTTTATCGCCTAGGCTTGGGTTCAAGAACAACAAGGGAGCCAAAGCCATGACCGACGCAACCAACATCACCGGCCTGACCACGATGATGCATCTAAAAGAACAAACGCGCGGCGAACACGCCGCCGCCGAACGCGCGTTCGACATCAAGGGTGCGATGGAATCCATACAATCATACCAGGTGTTGTTGATGCGTTTATACGGCATTCACGCGCCGCTGGAAAACGCACTGGCAGAATGTTTCATAAAAAACAAATTGCCCATGTCGATGAACGGCCGATGGAAAACCGGCTGGCTGTGGCAGGATTTATGCGCGCTGGATATGGACGAATGCGTGTTGCAATATTTGCCGCGTGCGCCGCAATTGCCGGAATTGAACAACGCCGAAGATATTGTCGGCGCGATGTATGTCGTCGAAGGATCGATGCTGGGCGGGCAATATATCGCCAGAATGCTGGCCAAAAAAATGTCGATCACGCCGCAAAATGGCGGGCGGTTTTTTCATGGATACGGCGAATTGACCGGCGACCGGTGGAACGAATTCGGCGCCATCGCCAATGCGGCGGGCAGATACCCGGCCGAACGGGCGAAAATAATTGTGGCAGCGAAACGTATGTTTCATGCCTTTGAAAATTTTCTGTGTTCCGACCGGGGCGTATATTTTGCGATGCTGCCGCATGGCGGGCAAGGCAACCGCGCCACCGCATAAACACAGTAAAATTAACAATGAAAAAAATGATGGCCGGTTTTATCCGGCCATTAAGTTTTTTTGGGGGGAGTAGAAAACTTTGTTTAGAAAGGCAGCAGGATGTCCATAACTTGGCTGCCGTAACGCGGCTGCTGGACGTCGGTGATATGTCCTCTGCCGCCGTATGAAACTCTGGCTTCGGCGATTTTATCCGATGTGATCGAATTGACCGAATTGATGTCTTCCGGACGCACGATACCGCTGACGGTTAATTCCCGTACTTCGAAATTGATGCGGATTTCCTGGCGTCCCAAGATAACCAGATTGCCGTTTGGCAAAACCTGTGTGACGACGGCGGCGACTTTGGTGCTGATGTCTTCTTTGCGGTCGATGGTGCCTTCGCCTTTGTTGGTTAAATCGCTGGTGGTGTTCAAAATGCTGGATGGATCGATTGCGTCGGGCAATTTTTTACCCAATTCCGCTTCTAGGCCGAATAACCCGGGCACGCCCAATGTTTCATCATTCTGGCGTTTGCGTTCGGTTTCGTTTTCCAATTTTGCCGAATCCGCGATTTCCACGATCACGGTCAAAATATCGCCCACGCGGCTGGCGCGTTGATCTTTGAAAAACGAACGGGAACCCGCGCGCCACAACGAATTGACTTCGCGTGTGTCTGGAATCGGGGCGGGCATCGGCATGGTGACCGGCCGGTAACCCGGTTGCGCGGTTGGATTGTCGATGCTGGATAATGGCGGCGCTTCGCCGACTTGGCTTAGACGGTCCAAAGTCATGCAGCCCGAAAGCAGCATACAAGAAGCGGCCAGCAATATCGTTTTGGAACAATTTTTCATGGTGTTTGGCGTTGTTTTAAAATTTGACATTTTGATACTCCCGGTTTTTTATTTAAATCTGATGTGGCGTTATTTGGATGCGATTGAATTTTTGGTGGCGTTGGGTCCGACCATGGCGGAACCAGGTCCCGACACGACGGCATCGATAATTTTGTTGGATTGCGTATTCAGCACGCGAACCGCTTCGCCCATCGCGCCGTCTTCGATCGCGCGCGCCTGGTACGACAAGGCCATGCCGTCAGCATGAAAAGTCAGATTGATCAAAGTGTTCTTTTTAACCAAAATCGGCTGAGTCACCATGCCGGTGCGGATGACGGCGTTCGCCTGAATCGCGCGTTTGGCGGTTTTTCCCACGATTTGCGATGCTTCGGTGATGGCGTTTTGACCCAATGCGGTTTGTTCGATATCGATATACGTTAAATCGGCGTCGGTGATTTCATCGCCCATATTGTGCGGCGATGTCAAAACCGGAACATTGATGATGGCGGCAATACGGCCGGTAGCGATGGATTTTTGCGCCGGATTGCGGATCAGGCTCAGTTCGGCCAAAAAACTGCTGTTCGAACGGTTGATGTCCAACTTGCCGATTACGATTTCGTCGGTTTTATCGGTGCTGATCAAATTGCGCGACATTTTGTTCAATTTGATTACGGAATTGGCCGAAAAACCTTGATCCAACGCGGCGGCGCGGATCGCATCTATGATTTCGGATTCGGTCATGATGCGCGGCGCGGCAGGCACAGGCGCATTCCCATCCGCAAGGACAGGGGACGCGATCCCGAACAAAACCGTTATAATAAAAACAAAGCGTATCATGATCTTACTCCGTTACCTTTTATTTAAACCTAGCGCATTTGGCTGATCGTGCTCATCATCTGATCGCCGGTTTCGATGACTTTGGAATTCATTTCATAGGCGCGTTGCGCGGTAATCAAACTGGTGATTTCGGCAACGATATTCACGTTCGAACTTTCCAAATAATTTTGTAAAATTCCGCCGAATCCGGTTGTGTTGGGTTGACCCGTCACCGGCGATCCCGATGAATCGGTTTCCAAATAAAGATTGTTACCTTGGGCGGATAATCCGGCTTCGTTCGGAAAATTCGCCAATTCCAATTGGCCGACATTGGCCAATGTGGTTTGTCCGTCCTGTTTTGCTAATACGGTGCCGTCTGCGTTGATCGTTACTTCGACCGCGTCACTCGGTATCGTGATGCCAGGCATAACCTGGTATCCGTCTTGGGTTACCAATTGTCCGTCCGCGCTTAGGGTAAAAGATCCGGCGCGGGTATAGGCAGTGTCGCCATTGGGCAATTGAATTTGGAAAAATCCTTTGCCTTTGACGGCAAGATCATATGGGTTTTCGGTGCCGACCAACGAACCTTGTTGGTTGATGCGGTAAACCGCGGCGGTTTGTACGCCAAGTCCGATTTGAACGCCGGTCGGTGTGATTTCGCCGCCGGTGCCGCTGGCCGCGCCGACACGGCGCATGCTTTGATACAATAAATCCTGGAATTCCGCGCGGCTGCGTTTGAACCCGGTTGTGTTCAAGTTGGCGATGTTGTTGGAAATAACCTCGACATTGGTTTGCTGGGCTAACATTCCGGTGGCTGCGATAGATAGGGCGCGCATGGTTTTTCTCCTTCGATTATTGCATTTGGCCTAGGCGGCGGATGGCTTGGCGGACACGATCGTCTTCGCGTTCCACCAATTTTTGTGCCGTTTCATATGAACGCGACACTTGCATCATTTTGGTAATTTCTACGACGCCTTGGACGTTTGATGTTTCCAGGCTGGCTTGGACGATTTCGGGCGATTCGACCGGGGTTGCGGCGTCTGCGGAATTGGCGGGCAGTTTGTATAATCCGCCGCTTTCGCGTTCCAACAATTCCGGTCTTTCGAATTTCACAAGTCCGATTTTTCCGACCACGCTTTTGTCGGCATAAATGGTGCCGTCTTTGGTTACGCGGATTTCATTGGCCGCTGACGGCAATACGATCGGGCCGCCGCTGTCGGATAATAATGGGTCGCCGTTTTCATTGACTACCTGGCCGTTGCCATCCATTTTGAAATGACCGTTGCGGGTATATTTGGTGCCGTTCAATGCGCCGACGGAAAAAAATCCTTCGCCATTGATCGCAAAATCCAATTCCGCGCCGGTATGGTTCAATGGACCTTGGGATAAATCGCTGACCATCCCCAATTCCTGAACGAACGACGTTTCGATGTTGTTGACGTTGCGGTTGACGTATTCTTTGAAACTTAGATGGCCGGATTTAAAACCGGGCGTGGAGATATTCGCGATATTATTCGCGATAATATCCATCTGCTGGCGCAAGGCAGATTGTTGAGATATGGCGATATAGGCGCTACTTTCCACGTTTAAATCCCTTTCCAAAAAATCAAAATCGTTATTATTTTTGGAATGGATGCTTGCAGCTTTTGTGCCAAGTTAAAAAATATATGGTTTCAATGGTTTAACCCGGATACTGGGTGCAGTGGGGCGTATTTAGCACTATGGATGGTAGATTCTGCCCGGTATTTCTTGCCAATACTGTTCTAACACATTGAAACAGGATAATATTTTAGAAAGTTAGCGGTGTTATTTTCGTAAATCGCAATAATTCGTTAACTAGAATTTTGTATGATGATAGACGGTATTGATCCGCCGTTTTGTCCTTTGTCAGTCCACATCAGTCCATAAGGCAGTATCCATGGCCGAAGATAAAAAAGAAGAAGAAAAAAAAGAAGGTGAAGGCGAAGCCGCGTCCGCCGAAGGCGGCGAAGGCGAAGGCAAAAAGAAATTAGGCGGAAAAAAGAAACTGATTTTGTTTATTCTGTTGCCGGTGTTGGCTTTGGCCGGCGCGGGTGCCGGGTTGTATTTTTCCGGCATGATGGACAGTTTGCTGGGCGTTGAACACGCATCCGAAGCCGAACCCGAACCCGAACCGAAGAAAATCGAGCATTTCGTTTATTTTGATTTGCCGGAAATCGTGGTGAACTTGTCGGCGATGGGAAAGAAAAACACGTTTATGAAAATTTCCATCAGTTTGCAGTTGGAAAAAGAAGAAGAAAAGGCAGAGTTGGAAAAAATTACCCCGCGCATAGTGGATAAATTCCAGGTTTATTTGCGCGGTTTGCAGGTCGAAGATTTACAAGGTTCCGCCGGCATTTACCGCCTTCGCGAAGAATTGCTGGCGCGGGTGAATGTTGTGACCGAGCCGATCAAGGTATACGACGTTCTGTTCAAAGAAATTTTGGTGCAGTAAGTATAAATAAAGGATTGTTATGGCTGACGAACAAGACCCAGCAGCGGAAAAACCGGCCGAAGGCGATGCCCCCAAAGAAGGCGAAGCCGGTTGGAACGAAAGCGTTTCGATTACCGAGGCGGCTGGCAGCCGGGTTTTAAACCAGGATGAAATCGACAGCTTGCTCGGGTTCGACGAAGCGACCGGCGAGGCGTCGTCCGCGTCCGGCATTCAGGCGATCGTCAATTCCGGGATGGTGTCTTATGAACGCCTGCCGATGCTGGAGGTCGTTTTCGACCGGCTGGTGCGGGTTATGTCCACATCATTGCGTAACTTGACGTCCGATAACGTCGAAGTTTCGCTGGATAATATTACATCCATCCGTTTCGGCGATTATTTGAATTCAATTCCGTTGCCCGCCATGTTGGGCGTGTTCAAGGCCGAAGAATGGGACAATTACGGATTGGTCGTTATCGATTCGTCGCTGATTTATTCTATCGTCGACGTTTTGCTGGGCGGACGGCGCGGTACCGCCGCGATGCGTATCGAAGGCCGCCCGTATACGACCATCGAACGCAATCTGGTCGAACGCATGACCAATGTTATTTTGGGCGATTTGACGGCGGCGTTCGATCCGTTATCGCCGGTCACGTTCCGTTTGGAACGTTTGGAAACCAATCCGCGATTCGCAACCATCGCCCGTCCGGCGAATGCCGCGATTTTGGCGCGTTTGCGCGTGGACATGGACGATCGCGGCGGACGCATGGAATTGTTGTTGCCATATGCCACATTGGAACCCGTGCGCGAATTGTTATTGCAAATGTTCATGGGCGAAAAATTCGGCCGCGACACCATTTGGGAAAGCCATTTGGCCACCGAACTTTGGTATACCGATATGCCGGTACATGCCGTTTTGGACGAAGTGATGATTCCGCTTGGCGAAATTATGAATTGGAAGGTGGGCACCAAAATTTATCTGGATGCGCACCCGGATCAACAGGTTGAAATACGGTGCGGCGATTTGTCGATGTTTACCGCGAAAATCGGGCGCAAGGGCAATAACGTGGCTGTGCGCATAGACAACAAAATTGGAAAGCTGGCGAATTTATAAATGGATCAAATAATCTTGTCATTCGGTTTGGATATTGTAATCGCGTTCTTGTTGGGGACGACGATTGTATACGCTTATCTGCTGAACAAAAGATTGCAGGCTTTGCGCGCCGACCGCGAAGACATGGAAAATTTGCTGCGCAAATTCATGGAATCCACCGAAAAGGCGAATGCCAGCATCAAGACATTGAAAAAAACATCCGCCGATTTGGGCGAAGAATTGCAATCGCGCATCGATAAATCCATCGCTTTGCGCGACGAAATCACATTCATGCTGGAACGGGGCGAATTGCTGGCCAAACAAATCGACGACGGGATCAGCAAATCGCGCGTGGAAAAACCCGGCCAGGACTTGACAGGTTTGATTCAAAAAGCCGGACAAGCATCTGATAAAAACAAAAAAAACAAAGACATCCGCAGTCTGGAAAGCATTTTCCAAGACGACGCCGAGCATCAATCGGCTGCGGAAAAAGAATTGTTGAAGGCATTAAAAGGGTTACGGTAAAAGATGATCGAAAAAATCAGGGTTTTGCCATTATTGATTTTCATGTGCGCCTTTACGTTGTTTGTGCGCATCGAAACCATTTGGGCCGAAGGCCAGGAAATAGCCAAACAAGAGCCTGCCAAAACCGAACAAACACCTGCGCCCGCTGCCGACGCAAAACCGGCGGAAACCACCGCAGCCGATGAAAATAAGGGCGATGCAACATCTGCGCCTGCTGCCGATGCGCCAAAAACCCCAACCGCCGCAACAACGCCGGAGCCGTCAAAGGCGGTTGCCGATCCATTGTTGTTCAACGATTCGGAACTGGATATTTTGCAATCTTTGTCGGCGCGGCGCACCCAGTTGGATGAACGCGAACGTCAAATCGAACAAAAAGAAGGTTTACTGCAAGTCACCGAAAAACGCATCGAAGAAAAACTGGCGGAACTCAAGGCGTTAAAAACCGAACTTGAGGCCACAAAATCGGCGGTCGAAGAATTGACCAAAGGTTTCGGCAACAAAGAACAACAAGAATTGCTCAGCTTGGTTAAAACCTATGAAACCATGAAGCCAAAGGATGCGGCGGCGCGGTTTGACAATCTGGATTTGCCTTTGCAGGTTCGGATCGCCCGCAATTTAAAAGAAGCGAAATTGGCGCCGATTATGGCGGCCATGGATCCGATAAAAGCGGCCAAATTAACCACCGAGCTGGCGAAACAAACGCCATTGCCCGGCCTTGCGAAAGAACCGGGAAATTCGGAACAGGCGGCAAAACCGGCAGCCCCAGGCGCCACGCAATAGCGTTCGCGCCTTTGTTACGGCTCTAAACCGGCCGGCAAAGCGGTTTGTGCAATTAGAAAGGCGATTATGGCTTCTAACAAAGACATGACCGTTCTGATTATCGACAGTCAAAAAACCATGTTGCGGATTTTGCGCAGTATGCTGACGCAACTGGGATTTCGCAATATCGAAGAAGCGACCGACGGGCTTGCGGCGATGAATTTAATGCGGGTTGCGGAATATGGATTGGTGATTTGTGATGCGGATATTGAACCCATGACCGGATTGCAATTGTTGAAAACCATCCGTGCCGACAAAAGATTGCAAAAAATCCCATTTATTATGATCGCCAGCGACGCCAAACCCGCCGATGTCATGACCGCAAAAAAAGAAGGCGTGTCGAATTTCATGCTGAAACCGTTTAACGCCGACACTCTGAAATCGAAAATATCCGCCGTCATCGGGCCGATATAATCCCGATTTCAAAGCGTTTCGGCATAACCATGGCGGGGCGGTATCGCCGCCACCGCCTTTTTAAAAATATGGCCTTGGGGATATGTTAA
Organism: uncultured Alphaproteobacteria bacterium; assembly: GCA_964458615.1. GTDB lineage: Bacteria > Pseudomonadota > Alphaproteobacteria > SHNJ01 > SHNJ01 > SHNJ01. The sequence continues at coordinate 32,697 of CAYWJR010000006.1, read as the reverse complement.
GCCGCATTTTCCCGCAAAGATATGGTAGGGTAGTCAAGCAATTCAACACAGTGTTCCATGATCCGTTTCAGGTTTTTAATTTTATGTTTGCTGATGGCCGCAACCGCTTTCCCGGTTTTCGCGGCGGGTGTCGTCGCAACGCTTGATTCCGACCGCGCGACGATCCGGTTCGAAACCGATGAAAAAACCGACTATCAGGCGAAATTGGCCGGCGGATCGGTAATCGTGCGTTTCGAAAAACCGCAAATGATCAACCCCAGGGATATTAAAACCGGGCTGAAATCGTTGGTCAGCGAAGTTATTCTAAGCGGCGATAAAAAAACATTGATTATCGGTTTGAATGAACCGGCCACATTAGCGCATTCATCGGATTCAACCGGAATCTTATTGACCCTGATTCCTGGCGCCGAATCATTGCCTGGTGTCGAGGGCGATGAAAAACCGTTTGCGTTGCCGCCACCGCCGCCGGAATCGAAACCGATGGCGGCGATTGTACCGCCAGTTAAAATCCGCACCGGAAAACATCCTGAATATTACCGCGTGGTGTTCGAATTCGCATCCGCAACGCCGCATCAATTGGAACAACAAGACGGGCGTGTATCGGTGTCGTTCGAAACGGCGCAACCGATTCCGGCATCCGAATTGAAAAAGGCGCAAGTGCCGGATTGCGATTTATCGTCGCCGGTGGCGTTGGACGGAAAAATTAAAATCGATATGCAATGCTCGCGGTTGGAACCTGTTGTGCATTTCGGTAAAAACAATCTGGTGGTGCTGGATTTCAAACAATCGGCCAAAACCGAAAAACCCGCCGTAACGCCGGTTGCCGCACAACCAAAACCGGAAATTCCAAAGCCTCCGGTCGATCCAAAAGAAGAATCGAAATTCGCGTTGCCGTCCGTGGATCTAAAACCAGCCGTGGAAACAACTCCGCCGCCCGCACCGGAACCGCAGCCGGTTTTAAACGACACGCCGGATGATCCATTGGAACCGGTCGCCGTCGATTTGACGGCGGTGAAAACATCCACCGTTCTAAGTTTCAAAATGCAATGGCAAAAACCGGCCGCGGCCGCGATATTCAAACGCGCCGGATATGCGTGGATGGTATTCGACCGCCCATCCGATGTAACCATGAACAAAGAAACCCAATCAGTGTTGAACGTCATCGGCGGCATGGATGTCATCAAATCGCCTGGATCGACCGCATTCCGCATCCACACCGTGCCGGGGTTTGAACCCACGGTGCAGGCCAGCGAAGACAAAAAAACCTGGCAGATCGATTACAAATCGCAAAAAATCCGCCCCGCCGTCAGCATTCCAACGGAATACAAGGAATTCGCCGACCGGCAGTTTGGTTTATATCTAACGGTTCCGCATTCCGGGCGCGTTGTGGTTTTGAACGATCCCGAAGTCGGCGATCAAATCATCGCGGCGACGGTTCATATTCCGGGGCGCGGCGTGAATGGCGAACGCGAATTCAGCGAATTTTCGTTGCTGCCGTCGGCACAGGGCATTGCGGTTGTGCCAAAGGCGCCAGATATTGAAATGCGTCCCGATTTCGACGGGTTCATGGTTGTAAAAAACAGCGGCGTTTTATTGCTGGCGCAAAATAAATTGCCTGAACCCCAAGTCAGCAGCACGGGCGAGGGCGCAAGCCCGGATATGTACGGCCCCTGGATCAGCGAAGGCACGCCGTCCAATCCGCCGATATTGTTGTACGCGCAATGGCGCGGCGATCCAAAAATAGGATTTTTCAAAAAAGAACAGGCATTGTTGAACGAAATCGGGCTGTTGAAACCCGGCGAGCGTATGGACAAACGCATGGAATTGGCCAAGTTGTATTACAGCAATGGATGGATGGCCGAAGCGATCGCGGTAATGAACGTGTGCGCCGCATGGGACGATACGATTTTAAAATCCCCTGAATTCCTGGCCATTCGCGGGTCGGCGTATATTTTGGAACAGAATTACAAACAAGCGACCGAAGATTTGCGCGATCAACGGTTCGATGAACAGCCCGATGTGGCGACGTGGCGCGCGGTTTTGGCCGTGCAACAAAACGATTGGGCGGCATCGGATCAATATTTCACCATGTCCGATCAACCCAACGATGCGCCGCCGCCGAACGCAAAAAAATTGATCGGGTTGTCGCAAATCGAATCGGAAATCAGCAATAATCATTTGGATCAAGCCAAAAATATCATCGACCGCCTGTCCAAAGATCCGCAACTAAGCAAAATGGCGGACATATTGAATTACTGGCGCGGTGAAATCGCGATGCGCGAAGAAAATCCCGCCGAAGCCGTAAAATTATGGGAAAAAGTAATTAAGAACGAAGAACCATATTCCCGCCCGCGCGCCGAATTCGCATTGATCAAATACGGCGAATCGAATGGCAGTTTAACGCGCGAAGACGTGATTGCCCGTTTGGAACGGTTGCGTTTCGCGTGGCGCGGCGACAAATTCGAATTCAATGTCTTGCATATGCTGGGCAAAATGCAAATCCAGGATAATTTATACCGCGAAGGGTTGTTCACCTTGCGCCGGGCGGTAACCAATTACGCCGACCAACCATATGTGGTGGAATTGACCGATTTGATGACCGACACATTCAAAAAGTTGTTCATGGACGGGGCGGCCGATACCATGCCGCCATTAACCGCGCTGGGATTGTTCGATGAATTCCGCGATCTTACCCCAACCGGGCCCGATGGGGATAAAATTATTCAACGTTTGGTCGACCGGTTGATTGCGGTGGATTTGTTGGAACGTTCCGCGGATTTATTGCAGCATCAAGTCAATTACCGTCTGCAAGGCGAAGACAAAGCGCGCGTTGGCGCGAAATTGGCATTTGTGTATTTGCTGGACCGCAAACCCGAAGACGCGATCAAGGCACTGGATCAAAGCAATGCGCCCGTCATATCGCCGGAAATCACCGCCGAACGGCGTTTGTTGCGCGCGCGTGCGGTGTTCGATACCGGCAAAGCCCAAGAAGCGTTGGATTTGATCGCGGGCGAAAAATCGCGCGAAGCGGAATTGTTGCGCGCCGATATATATTGGCGCATGCGGAATTGGAATATGGTATCAGGCATATTAAGCCAACTGATCGTCGAAACACGCGATCAGGAATTGAAAAACCCGGCCGATATGACGGATGAAGAAAAAAAGAATCCGAAATTGCCGCCGCAAACCGCGCAATGGATATTGAATTTGGCGATTTCCGTTGCGTTGAACGGCGACAACGCCGCGTTGAAAAATGTTAAAAACACTTATTGGGCGGCGATGAAATCGTCGCCGCAATTCGATGCGTTTGAAATTATAACCAATGTCGATGCGACCGAACCGATGAGTTTGGGCGAATTGTCGGGCAAATTGGAAGAAGCGGCGAAATACGAAAACTTTATGAATTTCTACCGCGATAAAATCAAAAAAGGCACGTTCGCCATAAACTAGGGCGCATTCCCTGAATCTTATACGCTTATATCTTGTCCGTGCCCTTAACCGCCGCCGTAACTTTGCACCAGACTGCCGGCGATTAAATACCATCCATCGACCATCACAAAAAAGATCAATTTAAACGGCAACGCGATCATGGCGGGCGGCAACATCATCATACCCATCGACATCAAAATGGATGCGACAACCATGTCGATAATCAAAAACGGCAGGAATATCAAAAATCCGATTTCGAATGCGCGGCGCAATTCGCTGATCATGAATGCCGGGATCAATGCGTGCAGTGGGGTTTGATCGACTTCGACCGTGGCATCCACCTTGGCCATTTCGCGGAACAATCCCAAATCCTTGTCGCGCACATGTTGCAACATAAACGCCTTGAACGGTTCGACCCCGCGATTGAACGCTTCGGTTTCGTTGATTTCTTCGGCGATCAATGGGGCAATGCCTGCCTTATAGGATTGTTCGAACGTCGGCATCATGACGAACAAAGTCAAAAATAATGCCAGGCTGATTAAAACCGAATTGGGCGGCGTTTGTTGAATGCCCAGCGCGCTGCGCAGCAACGATAAAACGACGATCATGCGGGTGAACGATGTGACCATCACCAATATCGACGGCGCAAGGCTTAGAACGGTTAACAGCGCAATAAATTGCAAAATGCGGCTGGTGGCCGATCCGCCGCTTTCGCCCATGTCCAAATTCAATGTTTGCGCCAATGCCGGATGCGCCAATAAAATTGCGCCGAATAAGGCGATCAGAAACCGGAATTTATGCATGGATTTTATCCCCTATGCTGGCAGGGTTTGTGGAAATCAACGTGTCGTTGTTTTGACCCAACAGAACCAAATGTTCGGTTTGGTCGATTTGAAATAAAATCAATTTTTTGCGGTGATCGACGGGCATTACTTCGATCACTTTCATGCGGCGCAAATGGCCGGGTTTCATGCCGGGGCCGATGCCGCCGTATTTGCGCACCAAAAATGCGGCCAAACCCAATATCGATAAAACGAAAACCAACGATGCCACGAATTTCAAATAAAACACGCCGTCCATTATACGTCACCGGGTTTGATTTTGGCCGCTTTGCTGTATGCCTGGGTGGCCTGGCGTTGCGGGTTCATTTTTTTGATTTGTTCTTTTAATTCGCTATGTTGGGTTTTCAGCAATTCATAAAATTTATCCATATCGTCCAATAGCCCAAGCAAATGGGGGCGCACGGCGGCGCGGTCATTGTCGTTCAATGCCGCTATGCTTTTGCATGTTTCCTGCACGCGCGATTCGACAGGTTCCAATTCCATGACCTGGCCTTGGTGCAACATGTTGGTCGCGCCGTTGACGCTGTTTTTCAAATTATTTATGTCTTGGATTATCTGGGGCAGGGTTTTCATCTTTTTTCTCCCATGGCGGGACGATTCCATTGGCACGGTACACGTAGGATAAAATTTCCGCAACTGCCGCAAACACTTCGGCCGGAATTTCCAAATCGACCTCTAGCGCGGACAGCACTTCGGCCAAATCGGGGTCTTTGCGGACTTTGACGCCGCTCTTGAAGGCGAGGTCTAAAATCTTTTCGGCGATTTTGCCACGCCCTGTCGCGGTGATGCGCGGAATGGCGTCGGTTTCCAATTCATGCTTTAACGCAACGGCGATTTGCTGTTTTAATTTGCGCCGTTTGGTTTTGGCATCGGTTTCGGCCATGACAGTCCGTTTTTTTGCGTTATTTCTTGGACAAATCCGGTTTCGGCGGCATTTTGGCGTTTAATTGCGCGGATACCGGCTTAATGCTGCCCAGCAATCCGGCGGCCACATCCTGGGCGCCCGCGGCGGCGCGGTTTTCTTCTTGGATGCGGTCATATAATTCGCGGCGCAGAACGCTCGCTTCTTGGGGGAATGTGAATCCCAATTTGATGGATTTGCCCCGGATTTCGACCACCGTGACCTCGATATTATCGTTGATAACGACCGATTCGCCTACCTTGCGAGTTAAATAAAGCATTGAATTTCCTATATAATTTTGTTTCTACCTGAATATGTCACATATTAGCGCCGAAATGGGGGGCACGTCCAGCCTTAACCGGTTTTTAACCGCCATAAGATATAAATGGATATAGAGCTTGAGCAGGCGTTTGGGGGGAAACCAGGTGCCGCATCAGGTAAAACAAATAAAAACGTTGGCACAAATGAACTCTTCACAACCGTCGCTTTTCACGGCATTACAAGCCAAAATGAAATGGGCCAGCGCGCGCCAGGGCTTGATTGCGCAAAATATTTCAAACGCGAATACGCCAGGATACAAGCCAGTGGATCTAAAGCCGCTGGATTTCAAAACTGTGTTAAAAGAAACACACGCATCCACCCTGACCGTTACCAATGCCAAACATATTTCGCCCGTCCGCAGCGAAGGCGAATTCACGAAATTCAAATTCAATTCCGAAACCAGTTTGAACAATAACAGCGTCGATGTCGAAACCGAAGCGTTGAAATCCGCGAAAACCAAGGATGAACACGCCGAAGCGGCAGGCATTTACCGTAAATATAACGATATGTTGCGCCGGGCGATCGGTGGCGGCGGATTCCAATAAGCGGAGTAGATTATCATGGATTTAAGCAATGCAATGGATGTTTCTGCTTCGGGCCTAAAGGCTCAGGGCGCGCGCATCAAGGTGATTTCGGAAAACATGGCCAACGCCGAATCGGGACCCAGCGTTCCGGGCGGCATGCCGTACCAACGCAAAATCATTTCGTTCAAGGCGCAATTGGATAAAACAAGCGGCGCGACCAAAGTCGCGGTATCCGGTTACAGCAAAGATAAAACGCCGCCGCGCATGAAATTCGATCCTGTGAATCCGATGGCGGATGAAAAAGGCTATGTGCCGATGCCGAACATCAACACATTGATCGAAATGACCGATATGCGCGAGGCGCAAAGAAATTACGAAGCGAATCTGAGCATGATCGAAACATCGCGCAGCATGATCCGCAACACGCTGGATTTATTGAAATAAGAATAATATCGTCATAAAATAGGGGAATGACAATGAATATGAATTTTGTGAACGCCGCCGCCGCCTATGGCAAATCCGCCCAGCCAACAGGCGCCATGGAATCGCGCGATGCGTCATCCGGCAATTTCGCCAATACGTTGCAGAATTTTTTGGGCGGCAGCATCGATACGATGAAACAGGCGGAAACCACCGCCATGTCCGGTTTGGGCGGTTCGATCAATATCGCCGACGTCGTCACCGCGATTTCCAAAGCCGAAGTGACCTTGCAGGCGGTTGTCGCCGTCCGTGACAAGGTGGTTTCGGGTTATCAGGAAATCATGCGTATGCCTATCTAATACGAAATGGCATAACGGGGGGAATGGTGCGTCTGCATCAAATTCCTGTCCCTTTCGCGGAATCGTTATATTTTTCTATACCCTAAACCCTAAAACCTATACCTTGGCTTTATGGAACAGTCGGAATTTATCAGCATCTGCCGCGAGGCGGTTTGGGTCATGCTAAAGGTCGGCGCGCCGATGATGTTGATCGCGCTGATTGTCGGTTTGGCCATATCGCTGGTGCAGGCATTGACGCAAATTCAAGAAACCACATTGTCGTTCGTTCCGAAAATTATCTGTATTTTCGGCGGCATGGTTTTGTTTTTGCCGTTTATGTTGAACTCGCTGACGTCGTTTACCATGGAAATATTCGATAGAATTTCGTCGATGAATTGAATCGGCACAGCAGGATCGAAACCTTGCCGCAAATCGCCCAATTTCTTGTCCCCGAATTGTTGTTCGCCTATTTGATGGTGTTGTGCCGCGTGGGATCGGTGTTCGTCATGCTGCCCGGATTTGGCGAGGTGTTTATCAGCCCGCGAATCCGATTGTCTTTGGCTGTCTTGGTCAGTTTTGTGATGTACCCTTTGGTCAAACCATTATTGCCCGCCATGCCGCCATCGGCGTACGGGCTGTTCGCATTGATTTTCAAAGAAGTATTGATCGGCCTTTTTATCGGCACATTCGCCCGAATGATTTTGGTTTGCCTCGAAGTAGGGGGGATGATCATATCCACGCAAATGGGCGTTTCGGCGGCGGTCATGTTCAACCCGGTTTTGGCAACCCAAGGATCCTTGCTTAGTGTGCTGTTAACCATGGCGGGAATTCAGGCGATGTTTTTAACCGATATGCATCATATGTTTTTTTATGCGATGCAAAACAGTTACGCGATTTTCCCGCCGATGGACGCGGCGCCAATTGAACAAATATCCGATTCATTCAGTAAAATCGTATCGCAATCGTTCAAAGTGGCGGTGCAATTATCCGCGCCGTTTTTGATCCTGGGCGTTGTGTTTTTCGTCGGCATGGGATTGTTGTCCCGCCTGATGCCGCAAATGCAAATTTTCTTTGTCGCCATGCCTCTGCAAATTTTATTGGGGCTGGTTTTGGTATCGTTGTGTTTTTCAACCTTGATTCTGTTCTATTTGGATTTTTTCCAAGAAGCGATGAATCTTTTGCTGGCCGGGGGATAGAAAATGTCCGAAGAATCCAGCGACGACGATAAAACCGAAGAACCAAGTCAAAAGAAACTGGACGAAGCCCGGCAAAAAGGCCAAGTGCCGATGTCGCGCGAAGTCACCCATTGGATGATGATTCTGGCGGCCGGAATCATCGTGATGATGCTTGGCCCCACATTGGGGCATACGTTATATACCGATTTGGCGGGGTTATGGACGCATCCGCACGAATTTTTATTCGACAATAACAATATCGGCGATTTTTTGTCGGAATTGGTGTTCAAAGTGATCGGCGCGGTATTGTTGCCGTTCATCATGCTGATGATCGCGGGCATCCTAGCGCATATTTTGCAACAGGGCGTTTTGTTCGCGCCCGATCACATTACGCCGAAAATGGAACGCATATCCATCTACAAAGGATTTGGGCGGATTTTTTCGATGCGGTCGGTTGTGGAATTGGCCAAAGGCATCACCAAAATCGCCATAATCGCCAGTGTGCTGTACGTCGTGATGATGCCGGTATTCAAAGAATCGCCGCATTTCATCACCTATGACATGGCGGATTTATTGCGGCTTTTGTACCAATTGACCGGCAAGGTTTTATTGGTGGTCGTTTCGGTTTTGACCGTTATCGCGGTGGTGGACTGGTTGTACCAACGGATCAGTTTCATGAACCAAATGCGGATGAGCAAGCAAGATTTAAAAGAAGAATATCGCCAATCCGAAGGCGATCCGATTATCAAACAACGGTTGCGCCAAATCCGCGCCGACAAAGCGCGCAAACGCATGATGGCGGCGGTGCCGAAATCGACCGTGGTGGTCACCAACCCGACCCACTATGCGGTGGCTTTGTTGTACGAACCCGACAGCAACGAAGCGCCCAAAGTCGTCGCCAAAGGCGTGGACGCGATCGCGCTGCGTATCCGCAAAGTGGCCGAGGAAAACCAAGTCCCAATCATGGAAAACCCGCCATTGGCGCGGTCGTTGTACAGTACGGTTGAAATCGACCAGGAAATTCCGGTCGAACATTACAAGGTCGTGGCCGAAGTCATCTCCTTCGTTATGAAGTTCAAGAAAAAGAAATAAACGGCAAATATGCCCACAAGCCGGATTATGCGCCGCATTCGGGCAAAAAACATTTGCCTTGGCCATTCAGCCGTCATATCCTTGAAAACTATTGATTTTCCGAATTCCTATTTACGGATTTCCCCGTGCTGCTAAAAGGCGAAGAAACAAAAACGAGCGAACGTAACGGCGCACAGAACCGCGCCGTTTTGGTCAGTCCAATTTTATGGCTGCTGGGCGCGACGTTGGCGGCCAGTTTTTATCTGATCTTTTATTATTTTTTCACCGAATTCGATTTTCCATCGGTGCTTTTGTATTTGTTCGTCGGCATCGCGCTGTCGCTTAGCATCGTATTATGGTGCAGCTTGCGGCAATTCCAGCAATTGCAATTAAATGTCGAAGAATCGCAAATTTACCGCGACGCGTTTGAATACGCGTACGACGCGCAATTGATTTTAAATTCCGATGGGCGCGCTTTTTCGTCGAATTTCGCTGCCGGGCGTTTTGTCACCAACCGCAACGAACCGTTGTTGGCGGCATTGGACAAAATGATGATCGAAGGCGACCGCGAAGGGCGTTATAATTTGTCCGTTTTGCGCAGCAGCGCGGCCGAAGGAAAAAGCGGCGAGGTGAATGCCCGCACATATTCCCCAACCAATTACAACGCCCGCATGCTGGTTGCCGCCGCGCCATTGAAACGGTTCAAGGGCATGTCGGTTTGGCGCATCGTGCAAAACGCGCAACGCAGCGGCACGCACCAGGATCTGGCGCCGGAATTGAACGCGCTTCATTATGTGATCGACCAAATTCCAATCGGTATTTTCACCCTTGGCGAAGAAGGCGCGATTATCGGCATCAACACCACAATGTCCGGATGGTTGGGGCACCAGCCCGGCGACATTGTCGGCAAAAAAATGAAAATCGACGAATTCATCATCGCCCAAGGCGAAGGTGAAACCGATCCATCCAATGCATCCGCCGACCAGCCGAAAATAAGTTCCATCACATTAAAAGACAAAAAGGGCGGCACGTTCAACGCCACTTTGGTCAAGGCGAATTTACAGCAAATTTCCGCCGACAAACCCGAAGAAAATCCCATCAAGGGCGGGGGTTTGATTATCCGCGCCATGGATAACAATTTGGCGTTGGAATCGGCGTTTCGCCGCGCCCGGTTGCTGTTCAAACGGTTTTTCGAAGACGCGCCGGTGGGCATCGCGCTTGTTGATTTGAACGGACGGGTGACCGAGGCCAACCGCACATTCCGCAAGATGATGGAAAAAACATTGGGCAAGGTCGAAGGCCGAATGGTAGCGGACGCGATTAAAAAGGACGACCGCGAACGGCTGGCGAATATTTTCACCTTTGCCATGTCGTCGAACGATATGTTGCCGATATTGGAAACAAAGGTTCTGACCGCCCAAGAAAAAGTGGCGTCGTTATATATCAGCCGCCTGGAAGACGAATATGGCGTTGTGGTCGGATTTGTGATTCACTTTGTCGACGTTACCGAACAGAAAAATCTCGAGGTTCAATTCGTCCAATCGCAAAAAATGCAGGCGATCGGCCAGTTGGCGGGCGGTATCGCCCACGATTTCAATAACATTCTGACGGCGATTATGGGGTATTGCGATTTGTTGTTGTTGCGCCATCGCCCCGGCGACCAATCGTTCGGCGACATTCAGCAAATCAAACAAAATTCCACGCGCGCCGCCAATTTGGTTCGGCAATTATTGGCATTCTCGCGCCAACAACAATTGAAACCGCGCGTTTTGAATATCACCGATATTTTGTCGGAACTGGCCAATTTGCTGCGCCGGTTGATTGGCGAACATATCAAATTGAATATCGTGCATGGCCGCGATTTATGGCTGTTAAAAGCCGATCAGGTGCAGGTCGAACAGGTTATCATCAATATGGTGGTCAATGCGCGCGACGCGATGCCAAAGGGCGGCGAGTTGTCCATCAAAACAATGAACACGACATTCGATGCGCCCGTAACCATGGGATCCGAAGTCGTTCCGGCCGGCGAATATGTCCATATCGATGTCAAGGATACTGGCACCGGAATTGCCAAAGAAAATTTGACTCGCATTTTCGAACCGTTCTTTACCACCAAGGGGCCGGGGGCTGGAACCGGGCTTGGGTTGTCCACCGTTTACGGAATCGTCAAACAAACCGGCGGATTCATCGTTGTCGACAGCACATTGAATGTCGGCACGACATTCAGCGTTTATTTGCCGCGTCACATTGGCGGGCTGGACGAAGCCCAGGCGAAACCCGAAGCCGAATCCGACGATCAATCGTCCAACGATTTGACCGGCGCCGGCACCATTTTATTGGTCGAAGACGAAGACGCGGTACGGTCGTTCAGCACCCGCGCATTGCGGAACAAGGGATACAAAGTATTAGAAGCCGCCAGCGGCGATTTGGCATTGAAATTGATCGTCGAAGAAAAACCGAAATTGGATTTATTGATCACCGATGTGATGATGCCGGGCATGGATGGCGCGCAATTGATCCGCGAAGTAAAGAAAATCATGCCTGATTTGAACGTGATTTGTATTTCCGGTTATGCCGAAGAACAAATGCGCGAAAAAATCGGCAGCGACCAGGCCGTGCATTTCTTGCCGAAACCGTTCAGCTTGAAACAATTGGCCAGCAAGGTCAAAGAATTGATGGGAACCTAATCGGTGTCCGCGTTTCGTATGTCCGATTTTAAACCCTTCGAATACCTAACCGCCATTGTGATCCGTGTATTGTTGTTTGCGATGGCGCATTTGCCTTTCCAGGCCGCATCCAACACGGGCGCGTGGATTGCGCGCGCGATCGGCCCGCGGCTTGCCATATCGCGCAAGGCGGATCGCAATTTAAAATATATTTTTCCGAATTGGGACGATGCGGCGCGGCGCGAAACCATGGTTGGCGTGTGGGATAATTTGGGGCGTAATTTCGCCGAATATCCGCAATTGCACGGCATGCGGTTCGATGGAACCGATGTTCGCGTTTCGGGCGATGCGGCGGCCACTGATTTGATTGGGCGGCGCCCAATCGTTTTTTTGGTTGGCCATACGGGCAATTGGGAAATTTTACCGCATTTTTGGGGCAAAAAATCTTGGCCGGTTATGGTGATGTACCGCACCGCGAATAACCGTTATGTCGATGCCGTGATCCAAAAATACCGCGCGCAAACGAATTTGCAATTCGTGCCAAAAGGAAAAAAAGGTTCGCGCGGTTTGATCGAAAACCTGGCCGCCAACCGGGCGATTGCCGTTCTGATGGACCAGAAAATGAGCGATGGGGAAGAAATCGCATTTTTGGGAAAACCGGCCATGACCGGCGTGGGGTGGGCGCGTTTGGCGTTGAAATTCAACGCGGCGATTATTCCGGCGCGCACGGTCCGTTATGACAATTCATCCGGCGCGGGCGCGCCAAAATTCGGCATCGTGTTCGAACAGCCGATTTTACCGGAAAATTTAAATTTGCCGCAGGATGATCCATCCGCGGCATCGTTGCAATTGGCGCAAATGGCCAACGATATTTATGGGCGCTGGATCGCCGAAATTCCCGGCCAATGGTTGTGGTTGCATCGCCGATGGGGCAGGTTGCCGTAAAAAACCCCGCCTGATTAGGGGCGGGGTTTTAAATCACACTGCGATTGCGGTTACGCCACGCGGAAATATTGCGCGGTTCTTTCCACCACATCCACACGCGGTTTGATGCGTTCGGCCAATTCGGCGGCGCCTTTTGCCGTTAAAATATCGTCGGCGCCGGTGATGAACAATTCGCGTTGACCCAGGCTGTTGCGCCAAACTTGCGCTTGGCCGCCGGTCAGTCCGGCTTCGTTCGCGGCGCTTTCGCCGATGCGGTTTGCTTCGGCCACCAATGCTTTGAATTCGGTGTTCAATTGCGCCCGTTCGGCCGATGTCAAATTCGGATCGGCCGCGCGGTTGACCACATCGTTAATGCGTCTTGTAACGCCAACCATTTGCCGCCATCCGTCGCGCCAGATTTCGGCGCGTGTGCGCGGCGGTATAATGTCTTCGACCGCTTCGCCGTCGATTTTCTTTACATCGCCGGTTGCGACCTTGATCACATCGTCGATTTTTCCGTCTAAATCGACTTTGGTGGTGCCGGTTACGGGATGATCTTTGGGGCCGAAACAAATTGGCGGATCTCTGTCGGGCTGCAATGCGCCTGCGCTAGTGCCGCTTAATGTTGGACGGTCTTTTGGTCCATAACAAACCGGCGTGTCTAATTCCGGCGTCAATGCCTTTGGGCTGGCATTGGTGCTTAGATGTTTTTTCGCCCGGTCGCTCAGGATAATGTCATCGGCTTTGACCGGCGCGCCTGCTGTTACGGTGACGCGTTGCTTTTCGATTTTGTCGGGGCGCAGAAAATTGATTTTATTTTCGCCCGGAAAAAGGCCAAGTTGGGTAATGGTCATGGGGGGGTATCCTTTGTGCAAGTAGTTTTCTTTATAATATTGGCGTTTCAATCGAACGCCTTTCTACTCCCACGCCACAGTGCCAAGTTTACCGATTGCCGGTTAATATAATAATAAGAACGGCAAAAAATCCTTTTTAGAACAATATCGTTGTTTATCAATAGCTTGTATGTTAAAAAAATCCTGTGCGTAGTTTTGCTTTTGATCTTGCCAATGAGAACAAAACGTGTACATTGGGGTTATCTAATCCTGCTGCATCCTTAAAACTGAATAGGGGAATATACATGGCGAATCCTTCGTTACGCGCGGTCAACACCGACAAATCAATCGACAAAGACACCAAAAAATCATCCGCGGAAAATTCAGAAAAAAAACGCGCATTGGAGGCCGCTTTGTCCCAAATCGAACGGTCGTTCGGCAAGGGATCGATCATGAAATTGGGCACCCAAGACAAGGTAGAGGTGGAAACCATTTCCACCGGATCTTTGGGTTTGGATTTGGCGCTGGGGATTGGCGGATTCGCCAAGGGGCGGATTATCGAAATCTACGGCCCTGAAAGTTCGGGTAAAACCACGTTGGCGTTGCACGCGGTCGCCGAGGCGCAGAAAAAGGGCGGCACCGCCGCTTTTGTCGATGCCGAACACGCGCTGGATACTTCTTATGCTCAAAAACTGGGCGTTGACATCAATAATTTGCTGATCTCGCAACCGGATTCGGGCGAACAGGCGTTGGAAATCGCCGATACATTGGTGCGTTCGGGGGCGGTCGATATTTTGGTCGTCGATTCCGTTGCGGCTTTGGTTCCACGGGCGGAGCTTGAGGGCGAAATGGGCGATTCCCACATGGGTTTGCATGCGCGTTTAATGTCCCAGGCATTGCGGAAATTGACGGGGTCTATCGCCCGTTCCAACACCACCGTTATTTTCATCAATCAAATCCGGTTGAAAATCGGGGTCATGTTCGGCAATCCGGAAACCACAACCGGCGGCAACGCGTTGAAATTTTATGCATCGATGCGGTTGGATATCCGCCGCACCGGCGCAATCAAAGACAAAGAAGAAGTGGTCGGTTCATCGACGCGCGTCAAAGTGGTTAAAAACAAATTGGCGCCGCCGTTCCGCACCGTGGAATTCGACATCATGTATGGCGAAGGCATTTCCAAAGTTGGCGAATTGATCGATTTGGGCGTAACCGCCGGATTGATCGAAAAATCCGGCGCGTGGTTTTCATACAAAACCAACCGGATCGGCCAGGGCAGGGAAAATGCGAAACAATATCTGCGCGACAATCCAAAAACCGCCGCCGAAATTGAATCCGCCTTGCGCGCCAATGCCGCGAATTTGGCCAATAAAATGACGACTGGCCCTGAATCCGGCGACGATGCGGATGATGGGGATGCGGAATAATTAACTGATATAAATTTATCTCTGGGCATTATTGCAGCTGCCACGAGAATAAAGGACGGGGGTTCGGTTTTGAACCCCCGTTTTTATTTACCAAATACCTCAACAATTCATTTTATTTAGTTGTAAAACATCATTTTTAAATATTTTTCTATGGTGGGCGTACAAATTATACGGGCATAATTATTGAAATTATGTTATGCTAATTGGAAATAAAAATACCCCGTAAATAACAAACATAAATCGGGCGATAATAAAGGCTGGGTAATCAATTATGAAAAAGCAATTATTGGCGTGGATGGCCGGATTGGGCGCGGTTTTATCCGCGACTGCCGCGCGGGCGGATTTTGCGGTAACCGGCAACTTTGGCGCTGCGGAGCATTATTCCAGTTTGGGTGCATATTCGGGCGAAAATCTATTCCAAAGTAATGACGGCTATTTTTCTATCGCCATCAATAATCCGCCGCGCGCGTGGAAAACCGGTAACACAAAAACGCCTGTTGCCGATTTTTACGCCACCGAAAACCCCCAAAAACTTGGCGATATTCTGAATTCGGATTATTCGCCTGCTTCTGTGCAATTTGTCCTGGCCGCGCATTCCGGGGTGGCTGGTTCGTTCGCGAATGCAATTTCTGCCGGGCGCAGCAACATGTATTTACCTATTATTTCCTATCACATGCAGGCCGAGTCCATAAGGCTTGTATCGGATTCCGCAAAGCAAGATCCCGTTCCAAATCCTGGCGTCGGCAGTATCGCATTGCTTGGTGTCGCTGGGTATTTAATAGTATCCGGACGCCACAGGTTGAAATCCTAGGGCTGGATTACGATTCGCTGCATCCTGTCACGCGATATATCGATTTAATATCCTTGCGGTCTATTTCCAAATCTTTGTGCGGGTGATATTGGCGTATGAATATTTTGTGCGGCGTTTGGCGCAATAATTCTTTGACAAACGCGCCGCCATCAGTCAGTTCGATCAATACATAACATCCATCGTCTACCGGCTTTGCGGGATTGACATAAATCACCTCGCCGACACGGAATCGCGGTTGCATGGATTTGCCCGCAACCCAAACGGCGAACGCCCCCGGATTGCCGATCAACCCCGGCGGCCGGTCGATAAACGATACAGGATCTTCGGTCAATATCATCGCGCTGTGTCCGCTGGCCTGCGCCATGCCGCGCACCGGTAAATCGCGCGGCAATTCTTTGGCTATGGAAATGGATTTTATGGGGGCGGGTGGTTTGCCCGACGCTGATCCGAACATCAACCATTCCGGCGTTATTCCCAATATGGCCGCTAATTTTTGCGCCTTGGCGGCGTCCGGCTGGCTGCGCCCATTTTCCCAATACGCAATGGTGGATTGATTCGATGCCATCGCCAACGCCAATTCCGCCTGGGTTATTTTGGTTTTGGCGCGGGCTTCTTTGATACGACTCGCAATCGACATATAATGGTATTCCTTTTGACGCATTTCCGGGCAAATATTAATGACATTATGTCATTGACATTATCGTAATATATCATTAAATTTATCGTCAGTCAATCAACCAATGGTTGCCTATAATAAAACAAAGCAGGGAGAATGCCATGAATTGCACACAAGCGCGTGCGGGAAGTCATTATGTCCAGCCGGTTGGGCCATATTATTTACCCGTCACCAACGACCATTTGTCGCCGAAATACTGTGTGGGCGAAATGGTCATCGCAGATCCCAAAAAGCCAATAAAACACAATGATTATGCGGTATATTGGATCAATCAAACCGAATACACCATCGCCAAATGCGCATCAATCAAGCCCATCGATGCGGGAATTATCAATCGCGTTCTGAAAATTCTGGGCATAGCGCGGGCAAATTATATCGCAGCGCACAAAATAATCGGCTGTATCGAAATCACACCACCGCATGCAACCAGGATTTAGTATACAACCGTAAGTATAATTTGTCTGCGGTCGATTTTTTTTAAAAATTAACGGTTAATTAACCGCGCGGAATATAGGATGATCGCCGTAACAAAAACGATAAATCAGCAGGAGTAGAATAAATGATTCACAGAAACACGCCGCAGCAAAAAGAAAACTATAAAAGAATGATCAAGCGGTCGCATACCGGCATGGTGTTCTGGCGCGAAAAATTGATCGAGATCGTCGGCAATTACCGCGCTTGGAAAAAAACCGTGTTGCCATTGGATCATGTGGATCCAAATTATAAAATCATTCAAACCCGCCGTGTCAAACGTCTTGTATCCCAAGCGTATGTAGAATACCGGCGCAAGCAATCGGAATTGAATTTGTTGGTGGAATTGGAAAGCCGCACAAGATCGCCCGCCGATACATTGGCCACGAATTTGTTTCTTCGCCTTCACAGCGATACAAAGCAGCCGGTAAAAAGTTCGCAAGGCGGCAAACCGGTTTAAGCCAGCGGATATTTTTTGTAAACCGCTACCGAAACATTCGATTTTGTCCCCCCTAAACTTGGCAATCCCGGGTGGCGCGGAAATATTTTTCTGCGGCGCTCGGGAAATTTTTTACGCGTTATTGCACGCATAAAACCAATCAATTATGTTTGTATTTGGAAAATTTGGACAAAAAAATAGCCGGTCTTGCGATCCGGCCGTATTAGTTACAGGAGGGTACGAGATGAACAGCTCACCATAGAAAGTGAGCTCATCGACCCTCTTTATGCGCCTGCCTTGGATTAAAAGCAACGGGTATTTTGCATTTGTTCAAATGTTTTTTACATGACAATTTTTAATGTAAAGTTTTCAGGTGTGAGTTTATCTTTTTGATAAATAAGAAAATTATTTTATTTTTGTCAATTTTCCTGCGATCAAAATGTTGCTGCGCAACCTAGTTATGCACACAAGGATTTGTGACATTTTAAAATGATCGATTGAAGGAATAACAGGAAAGAAAATTATTTAAAGCTGTGCAAAACCTTGTTCCAGATCCGATATAAGGTCTGTTGCGTCTTCAAAACCGACCGACAGGCGAATTAATTTCCCTTTTGGAGTCTTGCTGTGGGCGCGAGTGGGATTTTGAGGCATAATTAAACTTTCGAAACCGCCCCAACTGAATCCCAATCCGAATAATTCCAAATGTTCGATCATGCGCGCAACCGCCGCATCGTCATAACGCGGATTCAACACAAAACCGAACACGCCGCAGCCGCCTGAAAAATCGCGTTTGAATATCGGCGCATTGGCGCAATCGAAATCCGGATGCAAAACCGCAACCACTTCGCCGCGCGATTTGATGAAAGCGGCGATTTGTTTTGCGGCCGATTCCGATTGATTCATCCGCAACGGCAACGTGCGAAGACCGCGCAGCGCCAAATACGCATCGTCGGCGCCGACGCAATATCCAAACAATACGGCGTAATCGAAAATATTTTTCATCAACCCGCCGCGTCCCGTGACAACGCCCATCATCACGTCGCTGTGCCCGGCGATATGTTTGGTTGCGGACACAATCGACAAATCGACGCCCAAATCCAACGGGCGGAAACGCAAACCGGTCGCCCAGGTGTTGTCGATGATCGTGCGGATGCCGTGTTGTTTTGCGGTGGCGACGATGGCCGGAACGTCCTGGAATTCGAATGTCGCGCTGGCGGGCGATTCCATATAAATGATTTTGGTGTTGGGTTGAATCAACGAATCAATACCGGATCCGATCAACGGATCGTAATATGTGATATCGACATTGATACGCCGCAACATGGTTTCCGCGAAACGCCGCGCGTTTGGATAAACGCCTTCGGTCATCAATATGTGATCGCCCGGTTGAACGATCGGCATGATTGCGCCGACAATCGCCGCAACGCCGCTGGGGTAAATAACGGCACGGTCGGCGTTTTCCATCGCCGCCAACGCATCGCACAATGCGATCGTGCTGGATGTCCCGTAACGCCCGTAATATAAATCGGTGCCTTCCATGCGTTTATGTTCAACCGCATCCATGTGTTCGATGGAATCGAACAAAATCGTCGCGGCGCGGGTAACGGGGGTGTTGACATAATCTTTGAACAAACGTCCCGAATGAACCAAACGCGTTGTGCCTGCGTGTTTATTTTTATTCTTGTTCATTTGCTTTTGCGGCTCCATTCCGCGAATGATCCGTCGTAAACGGCGGCATCGACACCGGCGATGTGCAACGCCAATGCGCCGATGCACGCGCTGATTCCGGAACCGCATGTGGTGATTATCGGCCGATCGAATTTAATTCCCATCGCGGTTAAATCCTGTTTCAATATCTCCACGTCCTTTATGCGGTGATTCGGTTGAAGTAAATTTTTGTAATACCAATTTTTGCTGCCTGGAATATGGCCGCGTTCGCCGCCCCACGGTTCCATCGTGATGCCGTCGAATCTTTCTTTCGAACGCATGTCGATTACGGCGGCGGATTTCGATTCCACGTTGTTTTTCATATCGTCGAAATTTTTCAACAAGTCGGAATTTATTTTAGCCACAAAGGCCGCGGTTTTTTTCGCCTTACCGCGCCCGGTTTGCACCGGATTGTTTTGCGCCAGCCATGCGGGGAATCCGCCGTCCAGAACGGAAATTTTATTGTGGCCGAAATACCGGAACATCCACCATGCGCGCGGCGCGCTGAAAATTCCGTGGGTGTCGTAAACGATCACATGGTCGTCGTTGCCGATGCCCATGGCGGATACCATTTGCGCGAATTGATCGGGCGGCGGCAACATGTTGGGCAAATCGGTGTTTTGATCGGAAAATGCCGGTATATCGAAAAATTGCGCGCCGGGAATATGGCCGTCTTTGAAATCCATTTCCGCGTCCAAATCCGAATCGGGCAGGTGCCATGTGGCGTCCAGTACGGCGACGTTCGGATTGTCGATATTCGATTTCAACCATTGCACGGTGACTATCGATGGAATTTTTTCGGTCATGACAACCATTCCTTTTGTAAATTGTCGCGGTTTTGCAAAATCCAATACAATCCCAACAACGCGGTTGCGTTTTTCACGCGGTCTTTGGCGATCAAATCGCCGATGTCGCGGAATGCGACAGGGCACAGGCGGATATCCTCGGCCTCGTCCTTTTTTCCATGGATTAATCCATGGCCGTTTTGCAGTGGCCGTAAATCAGTTTGCGCGATATACAAATGAATAGTTTCAGCCAAAACGCCTGGGCTTGGCAAAAAACTGTGCGCCAAAAACAAACGCGACAACCCAAGCCCGGTTTCTTCGGCCATTTCGCGGTGCGCGACCGCATCCAATGTTTCGCCATCATCCACCATTCCGGCCGGCAATTCCAACAGCCAAGGATCGATATTTTTACACAAAGCGGGCAGTCGGAATTGTTCGATCATCAATATCGCGTCCATATGCGGATCGTAAGGCAAAATAACAACGGCATCGCCGCGCATAACGATCTCGCGCGGCAAAAGCGCGCTCCATTTCCCGTCAAAATACTGGTATTGCATTTTGATATTTTCGACGCGAACATAACCGTTGTAAACGGTTTCTGTTTCGATCACTTTGACTTTTGGGTGCATGAGTATTAAATATTGATGATATAAATTTTATATCGGTACCATATCCGTTTCGAGGGGCAAAAGCCAGTTTATCAATGCCATTATATTCATGAAAATTGTGCATATTTTACGCCACGCCAAAACCGAAGAAGGCCGCGCCAAACCGGATCGCGAACGCAAACTGACCGATCGCGGCGTGCGGTGCGCGCATTTGCTAGGCACGTATATGCGCCAAAATAAAATCATGCCCGATTTGATATTGTGTTCGACCGCGACGCGCGCGCGCGAAACGTTGGATCATTTGTTGACGGGATTGGAATGCACGCCGGACATTGAATATCAAGACCGGTTATACATGGCCGATGTGGCGCAAATTTCATCCGCAATCGCGGAGGCGGATAATGCGCATTCGAATATTTTGGTGATCGCGCATAATCCGGGATTGCAATTGTTCGCCGCCGAAAAAACCTTTGAAAACGAAGACAACGATGGCCGCATATACGAAGGTTTTCCAACCGCATCCATGGCGACGATTCATTTTGCGGTATCGGATTGGGCGGAAATTTCACAACGCAACGTGCGCGGCAATTTGGCCGCCTATGTGGAACCCACCGATTTGGTGTAATTTTTTACGCCAGAATATCCAGCAATTGATCTTCCATTTCATCGGCGCGTTTGAATACCGCCGCGCTCGCTTCGGCTTGGTGCGTTGCCAATTTCGCGGCGATTATGCTGGCGTCCAAATCGCCGGTTGCGGTTTCGGGATGCGCGTTTTGCGCGACTTGTTCCAATTTTCGCCCGGCATTTTGAAATGCCGAAACCATGGAATTAAATACGCCGCCTATCATGGAATGTTCCCCCCGGAATTTTCGCAATAACTATTGTACCGAATCGGGCTTAAGGAATCGTAAATCAGTCGAAAACAGCGGTTTATGAGGCGACCAGGCCACACTGTTTCGCATTTGGGATGCGGCAAATGACCGCATGCTGGGGATATTTGCAAACCATAAATTTCAAAATAATCCATATTTTATTGGGTTTTTTTGCATTTCAGATGATTTTTTTATCCCGCAGTTTAGAAGTATTCTAAGTTAAAACTAGGCATGTTCCGGTTGCGGCTGGACGGGCAGAATGATAAAAAATGCACCGTTCGGTAACATTTTAAAAAACAAAGATTTATTGGGATTTGCGTACATGGTCGCGGTGTTGGAAAAATTGCCACAGGAATTAACGGAAACCGGTGCGGAATTCGGCGCGGAAAAACCCGGCGCCACATTGGTCGATGCCGTAACGCGCCTGACCGACGATCAATTGGGCGGCATGGCCGCAATCGAACGCACCACCAGCCGCAACGCGCTAACCGAAGGCGCGGGCGCCCCGCAACAAGAAGGCGAAGGCGCGGCGATCGGCCAAGCCGCCGGAAAAATCAGCATGTCGGGCGATGGCCGTGGCAAGGTTGGGTCGGATGACGCGGAAAAAGAATTGGATTCCGATCTGGCCAATCCCGAAGCGCAGATGAAAATGCTGGCCGAATTGATGGCCGAAATGGGCGAAGTGAATTTCACCATGGAAATGGTTTTGGAATCTTTGCTGGACGACCGCGATATTCCGGGCCTCGAACGCCCATCGACCCGCCGCATGCAGCAATTGATCCAAGTTTTATATTTTTATTCCCTGCAACAGGCGGGCATGAACCCCGCCAATCCCCAAGCGTGGGTTCGCAGCGAAATGATCCAACGCCTGTACACGCAATTGAAAATGGCGTCGAACGCGCCCAATCCCGATGCGGCGTTTAAACAAATTATCAAATCCGAACGCGCCGCGATCGGCGAATTGCGCCAGCAATTGAACGTCCAAGGTTTGGCCAAAGTGCCGTTGTCGCAATTGACGACAATCGTGGTCGCGCGCCAAATGTTGCCGTTGCAACAGGCGTTTCAAACCCAATTGAACAAATTGACCGAATTGCAAAAACAGGCGGTTTCCGGCAACACCACCATGCGCAACGCGCAGGTATTGCAAATGCAAATCGCGATGTTGCGCGACACGTTGGCGAAATTCCAATCGCCTGCGTTGAAACCTTTGCTGGATTACGCCCGCGCCATAAATGCGCAAATCGCAACCCAAATGGCCGCGCAAAACAACAATGCGCAAACCGCGCCGACACGTTTGCCGGGACAAATTCCCGCGATCAATTTCGCCGCGTTGCCGCGTTTCACCATGACGGCGGCGACATTGACCGCATTGTCGCAAACCATCACCGCGTCGCGTGAAATGTTGCGCAATCAACAGGAATGGTCGCAAGGCCGTGTGGGCAGTTTGCCTATCGCCGATTCGCGCGGCGTGCAATTGACCACGTTGCCGCCGGCGGTTGCGAATTTCTGGCAACAACAGGCGCAGGCGCGCACAACGCAATCCGCGTTGCGGCCGCAACCGCCGCGCGAAATGCAATCCCAGGTCGCGCAAATCGTTCAGGATATTTCCGCCGTCCGCGCCACCGCCGCGATCAACGCCGTTTCGGCGCGCAATCCGTTTTTGGCCGATGGCGGCCCCGCGCGTATCGGCGATCCGACCATGCGGTTGCAACAATTGCGTACGGTTACGGCGAACACCGATAAAATTCCCGGCCAAGGCGTAAAACAAAGTTTATTTATCGCACCCGCGACACCGGTTTACGGCACACAGCCTGCGTTGCGCCCAACAGGCAACGGCCAGGCATTGCCGATTCCATTGCGCGATGGCGCGCAGGCATTGCAAAACAGGGGCGACCGAAACACCGGACGCCAGGCGCAAACGCCTAATTCCAACGGCCAATGGCAAGGCAGCGATTATTTCACGCGTTTGGCCACAGGACAAAATTCCCGCGCTGGCGCCCCCAACAACACCGCGAATCCAACCGGAAATCGTGCGGCGGCGCGCGGCGATGCACCGGCGCAGGATGTTTCACCCCGGCTTAAATCTTTTGATCCTGCTGCGCGCGCGATTTCCGATCCACAAAGACCGGGCGAAACACAACCCGCGCGTCAACCGGGCGAACCGCCTGCCAATCGCGATGCGAAACCGGAATCCAAAGGCGGCCAGGAAACCAGGGCGCCTGAAACCAAAAATATAGACGCAAAAAATCAAGACGGCCAAAAACCAGAACCCGCAAAAGAAGGTTTCCAAAAATCCAACGACACCCGCGATGTTGAAATCCGCGAAAAAGCCGCAGCGGAACAGGCGCGTTTGGCCGAACAAGGCGTAAAATCCGAAGTAACCGGGTGGGGCGTTATGCGCACCGGCCAAGAAGGGCTTGATGTCGTCCGCAAAGATTGGGATCAACAAGCGGCAAAACGCACCGATTTACAACAACAAACTTGTCCCGTCGGCGGTAAAAAGGCCGCCGTGACCGCGCCAAAACCTGGCCAAGTATCCGGCCAATACACACCATCGCAATTATATTCGGGCGGCGTGATGGCCGCCAGTTACAAGGCGGTTGAATTTGCCAATAATATCGCAACCAAATTGGGTATAACCACCAAAGTCGGTGAACCTAAAGTTGTCAAAGACAACGTTAGTAAGGGGCCTTGTGATATTTGCAACGGATGTGGAGGTTGCGGTTCCGCTGGAAAAGTGTTACAAGCATTGACGGAAAACAAGGATTTGGATGCCGCCACCGCGATAAAAAGACAACGCGAAGACGATGAACGGCGGCGCAATCAGCCAAACATGCCACAACCAGGCATGAAATTGATGTTTGGCAACCAGGCGACGGTTGCGGCGCCAAACGCGGTAAATCCGCAACCGAACAATTCGATGATTTCAAAAATAACGCGGGTATTCACGCGCGGCGCAGCGTAAAAACGCACGCCATTTGAATATAGAAAATATATATAAAAAAGGAGACGGGTCATGAGTGTAAAAACATTGCCGGACGGCAATTTTATCGGCGTTGTAAATGCGTCGTATATCGGCGATTTACAGGCGCTGGGGGATCAACCGAATGAACAACAAGTCGCGCGGATTTATTTTAAATCCCAGGCCGTGTGCCCGAATTTTCCCGGCATCGGGTCGATGCACGATGCGTGGACATGGCTTCGCGGCGCGGAACCGAAATTGGTATACCAGGTGGATTTCTTGGAACAAACTTTGGGCGGCAAAGAAATTCAAACCTATTTATACCGTCCCGTTCACCGAAAATTGATTGCGTTTTTCCCGGGCACCAGCATCGTGGGCGGTTTGCGTAAAATTGTGGCGCGCGCGATTAACGCGATCACCGGTAAAAAACCGGATCCCGCGGCAAAACATATTGCGATCATGTTGGATAAAATTTCGGGTGATGCATACATTTTGACCGGATCGAAATTCGAAGGTGCGATTATCGAACGTGGATCGGATTATGATACGAACGGCGCGGTCAATATTTTGTCGCGGCATTTTTCAAACGGCGATTCGGTTCCATACATGGCTGGCGCGGATTTCGTGCCCAACGAAACCGGCGGCAGCACGATGGCGCCAACCCGCATTTTCGATGGCGCGAATGCCGAATTGAAAATATTGGGGCGTATTATCGATGGGGATAAATCGGTAACGCATTGCCAAAAAATCGGCGTGGCGCAACGTGTCGGGTTGGCGGAAAAATCCGGGTATGGTTGTTCGGCCAGCGCGGCGGATTTATTGGGTCACGGCGATACAAGCAAAACCGCCTGCGGCGAAGCGCCAAAGGCCGCTGTTACAACAACATTGACCATCGGCGGAAAACAAATGGCGGGCGTTCCAATTGCGTCTGCATCGCGCCGCGCATTTGTTATCAATCCGTTTTTCGGTTTATTTAATCAAGGAAAGGCACGTTAATCATGAGCCGTTTTGTAGGGCGCGAAGCGCCGGATTTCACAGCGCAAGCCGTTATGCCGAATGGCGATTTGAACAACGATTTCGAATTGCGCAAATATTTAAACGGTTCGGCGGCGTTTTTATTTTTCTACGCGCAGGATTTTTTCTATCTCTGCCCGGTTGAAATCATGGCCGTGCAAAACCGTCTGGCCGCGTTTCAGGCGCGCAAAATCAAACCGATCGGAATTTCGGTCGATTCGCATTTGACCCATTCGAAATTGCGCGAATTGCCTATCGTGTCGGGCGGCGTCGGCGCGATCGGATTTCCGTTGGTGGCAGACATATCCAAAGTCGTCAGCAAAGGATACGATATGTTGATCAACGATACCGTATCGTTGCGCGGCAGTTTTTTGATCGACGAAGATTTCGTGGTTCGCCACGCCGCGACATATGATTTGCCGGTTGGCCGCAATGTCGACGAAGTTTTGCGCGTGTTCGACGCGATGGCGCATTACCGCACAACGGGCGAGTTGTGCCCGCCCGGCTGGCTTGCGGGCGAACGCGGCGTTCCCGCCAATTCCAACGGCCTTGCCGAATACATGGCGCAATTCAAAGATGTGGTTTAAGATATAAAAACCGAATTAACGAAAACCCGCCGATTAAAAGGCGGGTTTTTATTTAACGGCACAAAATTGCTGACGGCATAATGCGTTTACGGAATTCCCAATCGGCTTTTGTTTTTTTGTACTCGTCCAGAGTCGTCAGCCGCCATGCGCGGCCAGGTTCTAAAATCATGACGCTGACGATTAATCGCTGCGTTTTTTTACAAGGCTGCGCGCCTTCGTTCGCATTGAAAAAGAACTCAACTCCGCGCAATTCCATAAAAGCCGCTGCCGATTTATAAGCCACAGTAAAATTCGCAAGCGTAATACCTGCTGATCTGTCTTTCCATTCTTTGCCGTTCCAATAAACCGCCTTGAATTTGCTTTGCGCTGGAAAGGCGTATTTTTTGCGGCCTCTAACTCTGTTGGCTCTCATTGTGGTACCCTTGCAAAATTTGTTTATGTGTAATCACACAATATTTCTTTTAAAGACAATTCGCAAGCGCCGTGATAAAAAAATGGCTCCTAGAGCAGGATGCTTGATTTAAATCCGCCCGACGGGCGCGCGGCCTTGCCGCGTGTTCGAATCACGAAATCGCCCATAAAACCGCCGAGGGTTTTAGGGTTGGAGTGGCGGCTAAAAGCCGAGGCGGAAGAAATAAATGGCTCCTCGAGCAGGATGCTTGATTTAAATCCGCCCGACGGGCGCGCGGCCTTGCCGCGTGTTCGAATGGGGTAAATGGCTCCTCGAGCAGGATTCGAACCTGCGACCAATCGATTAACAGTCGATTGCTCTACCGCTGAGCTATCGAGGAATACCGAAAAGAAATAGAACGCGTATATACCAACGGATCGGGTTTTAATCCAGCGAAAAATCGTTTTATACGCATATTTTTTAACCCAAGCTGGCATGTGGCAAAACCATAACGCGGTTTTCAAATAGTTGGTGCGATATATCCGCTAACCCATTAATTATTCTTGATTTATCAAGGATAACGCAGTAGTAATGAACGGCTTGCGATGCTGGCGCGGTGGCAGAGTGGCGATGCAGAGGATTGCAAATCCTTGAATAGCGGTTCGATTCCGCTCCGCGCCTCCAAAATTTGTCTTAATTAATCATCTTTATAATATGCGGGCAATATCGCCGTTTCGATGTTGCCGTATTCAAACCGGGTTTCGCGCCATGATTCAAACATTAAACGCCGCAGCAATCGATAAAAAATCAACCGATCAATTCGCCGAACCGGGCGATCATTTTTACGCCGCGCGGCAAAATATGGTCGATGGCCAGGTGCGCACCAACAAGGTGACAAACCATGCGTTGATCCGTTTACTGCGCGCCATGCCGCGCGAAATATTCGTCGGCGATCATCAACAATCCATCGCTTATATCGACGAAAATATTGAATTGAACAATGGCCGGTTTTTGTTGCAACCGATGGTGCAGGCGCGGTTGATTCAAGAAACCGGAATTGCGCCGGGTCAGTTGATTTTGGATGTCGGTTGCGGTGCCGGTTATTCCAGCATGCTGATGGCGCAATTGGGCGCAACCGTTGTGGGTATCGACCGCGATGCGGATTTGATTGCCCGCGCGAATAACAACGCCCGCGCGATGGGTGTTCATAATTGTTCTTTCGTGACTGGCGCGATGTTGACCGGCCATGCCCCAAGGGCGCCATATGACGCGATTTTAATCAACGGCTCTGTGGCTGAATTGCCCGCCGCGCTTTGCGATCAAATAAAGGAAAACGGGTCTTTGTTGTGCGTTTTAAAACCCATGGCCGCGAATGCGAACAATCAAATCGCGCAAACCCAGGGGCAGGCGATGATTTACCGCAAGACCGCTGGAATCGTATCGGGGCGGGCTTTGTTCGATGCGGCGTGCCCCTATATTGAAAAACCCGCCAACCAATCTAAATTCACATTCTAACGCCGGGATCGCAATTGCCTATGGAACCAGAATGCACCGTTCAAGACCTAAAAGCCATGATGGCCGCCAGCCCGCCGCCATTGTTATTGGACGTGCGCGAACCGTGGGAATTGGATATTTGCCGTCTTCCTGGCGCGGTCAACATACCGCTGGGCAATTTGCATGACCGGATGCCCGAATTGCCAAAGGACGCGGATATTATCGCATTGTGCCACCATGGGCGGCGCAGCCTGCTTGCGGTATTGGTGTTGCGCGAACACGGATTTATGCGTTCGTCCAGCGTCAAGGGCGGCATTGACGAATGGTCGAATAAAATCGATCCGTCGGTAAAAAAATATTAGCGATAAAATAAAATACATCAAATCACGGGACAAGATACGAATATGATGGGAAATACAATAATCGGAAAAAAAATCAAACGTTCGGCAATTATTTTGTGCCTGGCGGTTGCCGTCGTTGCGATTGGCGGCGGTGGCGCGCGCGCGGCGGGGATGTTCGATGCGTTGACCGATGCGTACAAACAAAATCCGGATTTATTGGCCAAACGCGCGCAATTGCGGTCGATCGACGAATCGTTGGCCGAAGCGCTAAGCGGTTATCGCCCATCCGTTTCCGTTGACGGCGAGGCGGGGATCGCCAAAACCGATTCATCGGGCGGGACATTTACGGCGGGCGACGAAACTCTAAGCCCGCGCGCGGCGGCGGTAACGGTAAAACAACCGTTGTTTCGCGGTGGCCGCACATTGGCGGCATCCAATCAGGCTGAATTCGATATTAAATCCGGCCAGGCGGATTTGATGCAAACCGAACAGCAAGTTTTGCTGGATGCGGTAACGGCGTACATGGATGTGTTGCGCGACCGTTCGGTTGTGGAATTGAACGTGGGCAACAAAAATGTTCTGGATCGCCAATTAAAAGCAACCGAAGACCGTTTCAGCGTGGGTGAATTGTCGCGCACCGATATTGCCCAGGCGGAATCGCGCCTGGAACGCGCCAAGGCCGGTTTGATTTCCGCCCAGGGTTTGCTGGCCGCTTCGCAAACCAAATTTTTGAAAATTATCGGTTACGCCCCGCCAAGCACGATGGACGATCCGCCGAAAATTTTGAATTTACCGTCCAGCCGCGACGAAGCAATCGAGCTTGCCGGAAAAAACAATCCGCAATTGCTATCCGCGATGTTCCGCGAAAAATCCGCGCAGGAAATTGTCGATAAAATTCGCGGCGAAGAATTGCCCGAAGTGAACTTGGTCGGTTCCGCATCGTCCAGTTGGGAACAAGTGCGCGAAGGCGATCAAACCGATTCCGCAAGCGCCTTGGTGCAACTCAGTTTTCCATTCTATCAAGGCGGCGCGGTGATGGCGCGCACTCGCGCTGCGGGTGAAACCGCGAATCAACGCCGTTTGGAATTCGTGTCGGCGCAACGCGCCGTTGTCGATATCGCCGGCCGCGCATGGGACGATGTGGCCACAGCGCGCGCGAATATCGATGCGTTCAACGCCGCCATCAAGGCCGCCGAGGTTGCATTGGACGGCGTGCGCCAGGAACAAGACGTTGGATCGCGCACGGTTTTGGATGTTTTGGACGCGGAACAGGAATTGTTGGACGCCAAGGTTAATTTGGTTCGCGCCAGCCGCGACCACGTCGTCGCGTCTTATGCATTATTGGCCGCCGTTGGGCGCCTGAATGCCAAGGATTTGAATTTGGGCGTTGAAATTTACGACCCGATTGCGCATTACAAAAGCGCGAAAAAAACCTGGTTCGGATATTAAATTTGCGCGCTTAATCGCGCCGTGTCCGCGCGGTTTGTGCGCCGCGTCAATCCACGTAAACTTTTCTTAACGGCAACAATAATCATAAAACTTGTTGAAAAATAATGATAATGCTTGCCTTTGGGCTGGTAATCTGTGCTGTACTATAGTCTATAGAGCTGTTGTGACGATTCGGCGCTTGGCCGTTTATGTGACAACGTTTGTCGATTATACATTTGATCCATCTTACAAAGCATCAGCAGCCGCATGAGTCAGCAAGACAAAGGTCCCGCCGAGCCATCCATGGAAGAGATTCTGGCTTCGATCCGCCGGATCATTTCCGATGACGACAAGGACGAAGAAGCAGCGCCCGAACAAGCGGCGGAGCCTGTTGCCGCTGCCGACGCCGCGCCGCCATCCGCGCCTGCGCCGGATCCCGTAAAGCAGCCCGCAGATTCGCCAAAACCTGCCGCCGCCGCCGCGCCAACGCCTGCTGCGCCTGAAATGTCCGCGCCGGTTGCCGATACACCGCCGGTCGAAGGCGCCGAAGAATTGGAATTGACCGAAATTATCGAAGATGTCGAATCCCCGCCGCCAGCCGATGCGCCAACTCCGCCCGTTGCAAGCGGCGGCGATTTGGCCGAACAGGGGCGGGATGCGTTTTTAAATGAAAAAATTCCATCCGCCGCGCCGGCCAGCGTGCCTGCATTGCCGGACGATTTGGATGTCAGTTTGGAATCGGCCTTCCGCGGCCTGGTGTCACCGCCAATCCGCGAAATTTCAACAAATACTTTGGCCCAACTTGCCGGGGCTATTCATGCCCGCGGTTTCGTGTTAGGAAATGTAGCCATGACCCTCGAAGATTTGATCCGCGATTTATTGCGCCCCCATCTCAAAGACTGGCTGGACCGGAATTTGCCCGGCATCGTCGAACGCATGGTGCGCGCGGAAATCGAACGCATGGTGCGCGAAGCCGAATCGCGCAAAGATCTGATTTAAATCCATTTATCGATTCTTTTTGTTTGTTTTGCCGCGATTTTTGCGGCGATTCGCGTTGATCTTGCGGCATCGATGCGATAAAAATATATCCGCACATTAACATTGAAAATGTTCCACGTGGAACGTTTTGGAATTATATTTCATGCTGGATAAAACATATTCTCCGTCCGAAATCGAACAAAAACATTACGCGCGCGCGGAATCTTCGGGCGCTTTTGCCTCGCACCCCGAATCGCGCAAAGAACCATATTGCATCATGATGCCGCCGCCGAACGTGACCGGCAATTTGCACATGGGGCACGCATTGACGTTTTCGGTGCAGGATATTTTGATCCGGTTTTACCGCCGTTTCGGTTGGGACGCGATGTGGATGCCCGGCACCGATCACGCCGGAATCGCAACGCAAATGGTGGTGGAACGGCAATTGGCCGAACAAAAAATCACCCGCCACGATTTGGGGCGCGACAAATTTTTAGAAAAAGTCTGGCAATGGAAAGAAGAATCCGGCGGCGCGATCACCAACCAATTGCGGCGTCTGGGCGCGACCGCCGATTGGGCGCGCGAGCGTTTTACGATGGACGAAGGTTTATCGCACGCGGTGCGCAAGGTGTTTGTGGAATTGTACCGCCAGGGCTTGATTTACCGCGACAAACGTTTGGTGAATTGGGATCCTAAATTGCAAACCGCGGTTTCGGATTTGGAAGTCGAACAAAAAACCATATCCGGCCACATGTGGCATTTCCGGTATCCATTGGAAAATGATCCGACGCAATTTTTGTGTATCGCCACAACGCGCCCTGAAACCATGTTGGGCGACGGCGCGGTCGCGGTGAATCCGAACGACGACCGGTACAAACATTTAATCGGCCAGTATGTGATATTGCCGTTGGCGAACCGCCGCATTCCGGTTATCGCCGACGATTACGCCGATCCGGAAAAAGGCAGCGGCGCGGTTAAAATTACCGCCGCGCACGATTTCAACGATTTCAAAGTTTGGGAACGTCACCGCGACCAGGAATATTTCAAATCGCAAATTAATGGCGGGCTGATCAATCTGTTCGACGTGTCGGCGAAAATGAACGATAACGTTCCGGATGCCTATCGCGGTCTGGACCGGTTCGAAGCGCGCAAAAAAATCATCGAAGATTTAACCACGCTGGATTTGGTCGATAAAATCGAAAATCTGTCTCATGCGGTTCCGCACGGCGACCGCAGCGGCGTTGTCATCGAACCGTTTTTAACCGATCAATGGTATTGCGACGCGGTGACATTGGCGAAACCGGCAATCGACGCGGTACGTTCGGGAAAAATAAAATTCGTGCCGCAAAAATGGGAAAACACATATTATTCGTGGATGGAAAACATCCAGCCATGGTGCATTTCGCGGCAATTATGGTGGGGCCATCAAATCCCCGCCTGGTTCGGCCCGGATGGGCATGTTTTCGTCGCGATGGACGAAGCCGAAGCGAAATTGCAAGCACAGAATTATTATAAAAAAGAAACGCCGTTGACGCGCGATCCCGATGTTTTGGATACGTGGTTTTCATCCGCCTTGTGGCCGTTTTCCACCTTGGGTTGGGAAAATGGCGGCGATGCCAAAGCGAATTGGGAACAATTGAAACGGTATTATCCGACCGATGTATTGGTAACCGGATTCGATATTATTTTCTTTTGGGTCGCCCGCATGATCATGATGGGCATGCATTTTATCAAGGATGTTCCGTTCCGCGAAATTTACATTCACGCCCTGGTGCGCGACGCCAAGGGGCAAAAAATGTCGAAAACAAAAGGCAACGTGATCGATCCGTTGACCGTGATCGACGAATATGGATGCGACGCATTGCGGTTTACGTTGGCGGCGTTGTCGGTTCCCGGGCGCGATATTAAAATGTCCACCGACCGCGTTTCCGGTTACCGCAGTTTCGCAACGAAATTGTGGAACGCGGCGCGTTACACCGAAATGAACGGATGCGCGTTCGATCCTGCATTCGATCCGAAATCGTGCAAACAAACCATCAACCGCTGGATCGTCGGCGAAATGGTTTTGTTGGAACAAAAATTATCCAAGGCGATGCGCGATTACCGTTTCGACGAAGCGGCCAATGCGATTTACCACACCGGTTGGGGCAGTTTTTGCGATTGGTATTTGGAATTCACCAAACCGATTCTGTCGGGCAACGATGCGGCGGCGATCGCCGAAACCAAACGATGCACCGCATGGGCGTTGGCGCAATTGGTGCA
>CAYWJR010000005.1:21547-51235 GCA_964458615.1 uncultured Alphaproteobacteria bacterium | reverse complement strand
TTGCTGAATGGTTTGGACGATATCGGCTTGACGCTCGAAAAATCCGCGATGATCGACGCGTTCGAATCGAAACAGAAAAAACAAATGCCGTGGCTGTGGAATAAGGGATAAATAAATTAAGTGCGATGACCCATATTCGTTTTCTCACTGATTCCGATTCCGATCTTGCCGCAGTAATGCGATTATTCGGGCAGATGGCGAAAGGCGAAGGCGACCGTCTCACCTATTCCAATCCTGCCAATTTGCGCGTATCTATGTTTACGCCCAATTCTCCCACCCATTGCCTGGTAGTGGAAAATGAGCAAGGTACGATTATCGCCTTTGCCGTATTCTTGGATTTCTTTTCCATGTTTGCCGGAAATACCGGTATTTATTTGTTGGGATTGTTTGTTGAAGAATCTTATCGCAATCGCGGCATCGGAAAATCCCTGTTAAGGGAAGTAGCCCAATATGCCCAAAAGAAAGGCCATGATTTTATCCGCTGGTTAGTTCATGAAAATAGTGATCGCGCTTTGCAGATGTACCAAAAATTGGGCGCTACAACGGAACCTGGTTGGATCATTTGCCGTGTTGCAGGTAAAGAGATAGAAAATTTAGTAAAGGGATAAATCATGCAGAAAATATTGTTATTGCCCGGCGATGGCATCGGTATCGAGGTTATGGAACAAGCCGAACGCGTGTTGCGCCATTTGATGACCAAGGGATTAAAGGTCGAAATCGAACATGATGTGATTGGCGGCACGGCGATCGATAAATTCGGCAAACCGCTTGATGATTCGACGCTGGAACGCGCGCGCGCATGCGGCACGATATTGCTCGGCGCGGTCGGCGGGCCGAAATGGGACAAGGTCGATTATAATATAAGGCCAGAGGCCGGATTGCTTAGAATCCGCAAAGAATTGGATTTATTCGCCAATTTGCGCCCCGCGATTGTTTTTCCGGCGCTGGCGCAGGCGTCCAGTTTAAAAACCGAAATCGTCAGTGGCCTCGATATTTTGATCGTGCGCGAATTGACCGGCGGGGTTTATTTTGGCCAACCGCGCGGGATCGAAGATTTGGGGAATGGCGAACGGCGCGGGATCAATACCCAAGTTTACACCACATCGGAAATAAAACGCGTTGCGCGCGTGGCGTTTGAACTCGCCAGAACGCGTAAAAACCAAGTCACCAGTTGCGAGAAAGCCAACGTGATGGAATCGGGAAAATTATGGCGCGAGGAAGTCACCGCATTGCATGCGGCGGAATATTCCGACGTGCAATTATCGCACATGTATGCCGATAACGCCGCGATGCAATTGGTGCGCAACCCCAAACAATTCGATGTGATCGTTACCGATAATTTGTTCGGCGATATTTTATCGGACGAGGCCGCGATGCTGACCGGATCATTGGGCATGTTGCCATCCGCGTCATTGAACGGCAAAAAATACGCGCTGTATGAACCGGTGCATGGATCCGCGCCCGACATCGCCGGCAAGGGCGTTGCGAACCCACTCGCGATGATTTTATCGCTGGCGATGGCGCTGCGTTATTCGTTGGATCAGGGCGCGATGGCAACGCAATTGGAAAATGCGGTTGCAAAGGTTTTGGATAATGGATTCCGCACCGCCGATATTATGCAAGACGGGATGACCAAATGCACAACCGCGCAAATGGCGGATGCGGTGATGCGGGAATTGGGAATGGGGAATCGGGAATAGGCTAAAACCAGCCGATTTTCTTATTTACTCTTGGCTAATTGCTTCATTCGGCGGATATGGACTCGCTCCCCGTGCGGCAATTTGGCCGATTTGCTATATCCGGTTTTGTTTTTCTTTGGCCGTGTTTTCGATTTCACCGCCGCGCTGTAATCAAATAATTCGCCGAATCCGATTGATTTATAAAATAATTGGTCGGTGTATGACGGATTGATCGAAACATCCGGGTGTTTTGGGCCATGTATTGCCGCCATATCGAATATATGGGCGATGCGCGGATTGTGCGCGCGCAAGTTTTTCATATACGCATTCCATACAAATCCGGCCACCGTTTTCGGGTTGGAAATATCGCCTTCGAACCGCAATCCGTTCAGGCCTGCATAACAAATGGAATCGGTATCGTTATCCGGGTTCGGTTTGTATAAATGGGAATCTGCCTGATTCCAGGGTTTATCCTGGCGCGGAGCGGGGTTTTGCAATAAATCCTGCAATGTGCGCGCGGCGGCGGGATCGCGGGATTCCAAAAAAATCGCCACTTGCCGCAATGCCGATTTTGCGTGCGGATCGGATCCCATATAATGCATGAAAAAAGTCTGCGGCCGGTCCGCGCGCGGGAATGAAACATTCAAACTGATTTTTTTGCGCAGACGCCATAAAAAATAATCTTGGTAATATTGCCGGCCATTGCGCATTCCCGCAATTTTTTCCTGGCGGATGGTTTCGCCGAGCGGCAATTGTTTGCCGTCTATTTCGTTCAGTATGTCAATCATGCGCTGCGAACTATCGGGGTTTTTCGCGGCGATCAATCCGGCGATATGGCGCATCATTTCCATCGAATCGGCATCGACGCGGAAAGTGAAAACATTGTGTTTGTCGATATACGCTTTCCAAATTTCCTGGCCATTGCCCGCGGGTTCAAAAATATGATCGATGCCCTGGTTGTCGATCGTAACGGTTTGAACGCATCCGTTGCTTTGCATGTCTTGGCCGATACAACAAATCCCGGCGAGTTTTGCGGCGAATTCCGGATAACGGTCTTTGATGATTTCGGAATATAAATAAGCGCCGTTCAAATCCGCTTCGGCGCGGCCATGCAACATCATCATACCGATGATAACGCCATATGATGTAACCTCGATATTTATCCCGGAACCCATGCAGCAAAAAATATCCCCGCTGCCGTCAGGTCTTTTTTGCCAAATGGGCAAATGATCGGTACGGGGTTTATGGCGCGATAAAAACGATTCCGGCTTGCGCGGCCATTTTTTCCACCAATCGCGCCGGGATGTCAGTTTTTTATATTTTTCAATCAGATCGATCATGTTGGTTCCTTATAAATAACAATATATTTATTAAGGATAATATTTGCAATGAAATCCTAAAAACCCTTGATTTTAAAGCGATTTTCAGCCAAATTAACCCGGCACAAATCAGGAGAATTTTATGACCTATACGATCGCTGTCGCGGGCGCGACCGGCAATGTCGGGCGCGAAGTTTTAAACATTTTGGCGGAACGCAATTTCCCGGCGAAAAAAATCCATGCTTTGGCATCGGAAAAATCGGCCGGGCGCGAAGTCGCCTATGGCGACGACAAAACGATCAAGGTCGAGGCGTTGAATAAATTCGATTTCAAGGGCGTGGATATTGTTTTTTCCGCCGCCGGATCGTCGGTGTCCAAAGAATTCGTGCCGCGCGCGACCGCGTCCGGGGCGATTGTGATCGACAAAACGTCCTTGTACCGCATGGAACCGGATGTGCCGTTGGTGGTGCCCGAAGTCAATCCCCAGGCGCTGGCGGGTTACGCGAAACGCCGCATTATCGCCGTGCCGAATTGTTCGACCATTCAAATGATGTTGGCGTTGAAACCATTGCATGATATTGCGCGTATCAAACGCGTTGTGGTCGCCACATACCAATCCGTTTCCGGCGCGGGCAAGGAAGCGATGGATGAATTGTTCAATCAAACCCGGCATGTGTTCGTCAATCAGGAATTGAAACGGGAAATTTTTTCCAAACAGATCGCATTCAATTTGATCCCGCAAATCGATTCGTTCCTGGATGACGGTTCGACCAAAGAAGAACAAAAAATGGTTATGGAAACCAAAAAAATCCTGGATCCCGCCATCGAAGTCGTTGCGACCTGCGTGCGCGTGCCGGTATTCGTCGGCCATTCCGAAGCGATCAATGTCGAATTCGAATCGCAAATCACCGTCAAACAGGCTCGCGACGCATTGGAAAAATTCCCAGGCATCCAATTGGTCGACCGCCGCGAAGAAGACGGGTATATAACCCCGATCGAATGCGCCGGACAGGACGAGGTGTTTATCAGCCGTTTGCGTTCGGATAAAACCGTGCCGTTCGGATTGTCGTTTTGGTGCGTGTCCGACAATTTGCGCAAAGGCGCCGCGTTGAACGCGGTGCAAATCGCCGAAACATTGATCAAAAACTATCTGGCGAAACAAGCGGCGTAACGGAATCATTCATGCTTACCGGCAATACCGAATCAATTTTGATCATGACGATTGCGGGCGTTTTTTTGCTGTTCTGCATCGTAATGGCGTTCGGCGGGCATGTGATGCCGACCGGCGCGATGGTGCGTTCGCCGACGCGGCGCGGGGATATTCTGATCGGGCTTTTTTCGCTTTTCATGATTATCGCCATGGTTTGGTTTTCTTATTATGGCTGGCGGTATTTGTGGGGCGCGCCGATTCCCGATCGGACGCCGCCGCAATTTTTGTCCGTAACCGTTTCCGGCGGTTTGACCAATGCCGGTTTTTTGGCGCCGGACGCATTGCAACACCCCGCCGATGCGAAAAAACAGGCGCGGGAATTTTGCGAAAAAAATCTGGCCGTGAATCCTGGATTTCCGCAATGCGTTTTGTTTCTTTGGACCGATGCGCGGTTTGTGCCGAAAACATTGCCCGTGCCATCGGCCAATTTGGGCAGCATGGCGGCGAATTACGTTTACAACCGGGCGGGTAAAAACGACCGTTTTTGCTGGCTGACCGGCGGCCAGGTTTCGCCCGATCTTTGTTTTTAAAATAATCGTTTTCAAAATAATTGCCGGAAAAACCCCGTCTTTGCGGTAAAAATATTATCCCCTGCGCTGGTTTGATTGACTTCGCGCGCCGGGCGGATTAAACCTATTTAGACTTATTCTAAAATTTCCGGTTCTACCGTTTTCAGTTAGAAATTTTTTCAGGATCATGGCCATGTCCGAATTATCCGCCACCCCAAAAACCTATCCGCGTCCATTGTCGCCGCATTTGCAAATTTACCGTCCGCAATTGACCAGCATGCTGTCGATTCTGCATCGCGGCAGCGGGATCGTGTTGTATTTCGGGATTGTGTTGCTGGCGTGGGGTTTGTTTGTATTGGCGACCGATCCGGCCGGATTTTTGCAAATTCAGGAATTTATGGCGACGGTCATTGGCCGTATCATGGCGTTCGGGTGGACATTTTGCCTGTTTTACCATTTGTGCAACGGCATCCGCCATTTGGTTTGGGACGCGGGCAAGGGGTTCGAATTGCGCGAAGTATACGATTCGGGCGGCATGGTGATTGTCGGCAGCGTTTTATTGACCACGTTGGCGTGGGTTCTGGCTTATGCGCTGCATAATCCGGAAACATTTCAAATTTTTTAATTCGATTTTATAAATCAGGGGCGGCCAAATGGCGCATATCGAACAAAAAATGAATTCCAAACTGGCGCGGGTTCGCGGCATGGGTTCGGCCAAAGACGGAACGCATCATTGGTGGATGCAACGTTTGACCGCTTTGGCGCTGATCATATTGTCGGTCTGGTTTATCGGATCGATCATGGGATTGATCGGCGCGGATCGCGGCCAGATTATTTATTGGCTGCAACAGCCATGGTGCATCATCATGATGGCGTTGTTTGTCATCAGCGGGCTGTATCACGGCACGATCGGCATGCAGGTTGTTGTCGAAGATTACGTGCACCACCCGGCGCGGAAATTTATTTTGATCGCCGGAATGCAGATGTTGATGGTGTTTTCGATTGCGGTTGCGGTTTACGCCTTGTGCAAAATCGCGTTTTTGCCTTATTAACCGGCGTTGTTTTCAGGAAAGTGGCGTTGCGATGTCTTTGCAGTCTTATAAAATTGTCGATCATGAATTCGATGTCGTCGTTATCGGCGCCGGCGGCGCCGGGTTGCGCGCCACGATGGGGATGACCGCGGCGGGTTTGAAAACCGCCTGCGTGACCAAGGTATATCCCACCCGTTCGCACACCGTCGCGGCCCAAGGCGGCGTCGGCGCGGCATTGGGAAATATGGGCGACGGCGACAATTGGAAAAATCATTTTTTCGATACGATCAAAGGATCGGATTGGCTTGGCGATCAAGACGCCATCGAATATATGTGCAAAAACGCGATTCCGTCGGTCATTGAACTTGAACATTTCGGCGTGCCGTTTTCCAGAACGCCGGAGGGGAAAATTTATCAACGCCCGTTCGGCGGCCATATTTTAAACGAAGGAAACGGCGCACCCGCCAAACGCGCTTGCGCCGCCGCCGACCGCACCGGCCATGCGATTCTGCACACGCTGTATCAGCAATGTTTGAAATATAACGCGCAATTTTTTATCGAATATTTTGCCATCGACTTGATTATGGATTCGGACGGAAAATGCCGCGGCGTTGTGGCGTTATGTTTAGAAGACGGCACGATCCACCGTTTCAAGGCGCATCAAACCGTGTTGGCGACCGGCGGATATGGCCGCGCGTATTTCAGTTGTACGTCGGCGCATACATGCACCGGCGATGGCAACGCCATGGCGTTGCGCGCGGGATTGCCGTTACAAGATATGGAATTCGTGCAATTTCACCCGACCGGAATTTACGGATCGGGTTGTTTGATCACCGAAGGCGCGCGCGGCGAGGGCGGATATTTAACCAATTCCAGCGGCGAGCGTTTTATGGAACGTTATGCGCCATCCGCCAAGGATCTGGCCAGCCGCGATGTGGTGTCGCGCGCCATGACCATCGAAATCAACGAAGGCCGCGGCGTTGGTCCGAACAACGATCATATTTTATTGCATCTGGAACATTTGGATCCGGCCGTTTTGCATGAACGCTTGCCGGGCATTTCGGAGACGGCAAAAATTTTCGCAGGGGTCGATGTAACCAAACAGCCGATTCCGGTTTTGCCGACCGTGCATTACAACATGGGCGGAATTCCAACCAATTATCATGGCGAAGTCATCCGGCCAACGCCGCAAAATCCCGACGAAGTCGTGCCCGGATTGATGGCGATCGGCGAGGCCGCGTGCGTGTCCGTGCATGGCGCCAACCGGCTTGGCACCAATTCGCTGCTGGATATTGTGGTGTTCGGCCGCGCCGCCGCGATCCGCGCCGCCGAAACCATGCGCCCGAATCAACCGCATGCCCCATTGCCGCGCGATGCGGGCGATATGGCAATCGCGCGTTTGGATAAAATGCGCCACGCCAACGGGTCGCAATCGACCGGCGTTATCCGCGAAAATATGCAACGCGCCATGCAACGCCACGCGGCGGTTTTCCGCAATACCAAATCGCTGGACGAAGGCGTTGCAAAAATTTCATCGATCGCCGATACGATGCAGGACGTCAAAATAACCGACCGTTCGTTGGTTTGGAATTCCGATTTGATCGAAGCGCTGGAACTTGAAAATTTAATGGCGCAATCGGTCGTGACATTGACGTCGGCCAAAGCGCGGCATGAATCGCGCGGCGCGCACGCGCACGAAGATTTTCCGGAACGCGACGACAAGGAATGGATGAAACACACCGTTACCTGGTGCGACGACCGCAACAAGGTGAAAATCGCCTACCGGCCGGTGCATATGAACACGCTGTCGAACGATGTACAACCGGTTCCGCCGAAAAAACGGGTTTATTAAGCTAGGGTAATAAAATTAAAAGGACAAAAATGAAAAACACCGCAGAAAAAGACCAAGTTACATTGCATTTGATCGGCACGAATATCATGTGGGGCGTGGATGCGCCGGATTTCGGGTATGACGAAAATTTTGACGCCGCCGCCAACGGCAATATTGAAAATGCCGCACCGCCGATCATGGCGCCAAAGCGCGAACGCAAGGCCGCAACGGCGCAAGCCAACCAAGGCGTGGTAAGATTGTTCAAGGTTTAATTGTCGTCCCGAACGCGCCTTGCGCGGATGGATCGTCAAACATAAATTATATCTGTAGATCCCTCGCATTCGCTCGGGATGACAAATAAAAAAGGTGATCGATGGCCGAATTTACATTGCCCGCAAATTCCAAAATCCAGGCTGGGAAGCAGCATCCGGTTCCCCAAAATGCCCAAAATACCCGCACATTTAAAATTTACAGATGGGATCCGCAAACGCCGGATAATCCGCGCCTTGATGAATACACAATCGATATGGATCAATGCGGCCCCATGGTTCTGGACGCGCTGATTAAAATCAAAAACGAAGTCGATCCGACATTGACCTTTCGCCGGTCTTGCCGCGAGGGGATTTGTGGGTCGTGTTCCATGAATATCGACGGCGTAAACACGTTGGCCTGCACCCAATCGATCGAAGACATCAAGGGCGACGTTAAAATTTATCCCCTGCCGCATATGGAAGTGATCAAGGATCTGGTTCCGGATTTGTCGAAAATTTTCGCGCAATACCAATCGATCAAACCTTGGTTGCGCGCCGATTCACAGCCCGATGGCGGCGGCGAACGGCTGCAATCCGAATCCGAACGCGCCAAATTGGACGGGTTGTGGGAATGTATTTTGTGTTTTTGCTGTTCGACATCGTGCCCCAGTTACTGGTGGAACGGCGATAGGTATTTGGGCCCTGCGGTGTTGTTGCAGGCGTACCGGTGGATCGCCGATTCGCGCGATGAAACGGTCGGCGAACGGCTGGACGATCTCGAAGATCCGTTTAAATTATACCGGTGCCACACCATTATGAATTGCACCAAAACCTGTCCAAAGGGTTTAAACCCGGCCAAGGCGATTGCGGAGATCAAAAAAATGATGGTCGAACGCAAGGTTTAATTTTTTTTTATTTCAGAATCATAAAAAAACAGCCGCCAATTTGGCGGCTGTTTTGCAGCTTGCTTTTTTTACCGGCCATCATTGCCGTTCAGGCGCATTGCCCGGTATGCTCTCGCTTGGGATAATAATGAGCCGTTTGGACATCCACCAAGGGCAATTCTTTCCGCCTGATAGGCTGCGGATTCTATGATTTGGCCGGTGTTAACGCCGCTGGATATGGCGATTCTTTGCATTTCATGGGCAATTGCGATTTTTACCGCAGGCGAATTCAAAAACGCATTCACAGACGCCATAGTCGCGGACAATGGCCGCGGTAAATCCGCGCCATTTTCTCTTGTGAAGGCTTGGTTGATTTGTCCCCATCGTTCGGATTCGTTGAATTTCAAATCTATTTCGGCAGCCATGTTCTGGGACATGACTCTTTCATGGCGCGGATCGATTTTTGTGCGTTCATAACGAATCGCCGCGATTTTCCAGATAAATGATTTTAACGACCGGATTTCTTTTAATCTGACCGTGTTCGCATTGTCGTTTTTTTGTATTTGGCGTTCGCGGTTGAATTCTTGGCCATCGGTTGCAACGATCACTTCGCGGGTAAAGGCAGGATTTGAATCCGGCTCCATCCACACATTTCTTGGCTGAACATGCGATGTGGAATAAACAACCACTGGCGTGGTATTTTTCGGGGCGCCGGTTCTTGGCGCGAAAAAACCTCCATCAACAACGACTTTTTTCTTTTTTCTGCGGCGTGAAATAACTGCCAATCCGCCGTCTGGGCGTTGTTTATCTGAATCGCTGCGTTTTAAACGCCATTTTCTTCCGGTTCTGGACATTTTCGTTCCCTCTTTGATGTTTTTTGTAACTAATAAATTTCTTTAACAGAGGCGTATGTTACAGATTGATGTCATAGCGTCAAATGCAAAAAACGCATAGCAGATGAAAATTATACGAATCCCTAGGATTTTTGTAAAAATTGGAAAAATAAATCTTGAAAATATAATTAAATTACTATTTTTAATAATTATATTCCATTAGGGAATTGATGGATCGTTTTCTTCGGGCGTCTTGGCGTAAAATAATTATTGCCATTTTTGCGCGCGCGGCTTTTCAAAATCACCCCGAATCGGCCGATTGCGCGCCGATTGTGTTTTGCCGATATTGCGGCGATGTTTGCAAATACGCGGCAATGCGTCGATCCATGGTTTGAAACCGGTTCGAATAATCTTTGCATGCGCGGACAAATACCGTAGATAATTCCGTATGGCCGCCGTGTGGGACAAATACAAACAACTTTTGCAATCGGGAAAATTGCAGCCCGATTCCATGCAGGAATCGCTGGCGATGCGGTTACAGGATTTGCACGATAAATTGACATCGTATCATCCGTCGCAAAAATCCGGTTTGTTCGGCGCGGTGTCGCGCTGGCGCGGCGGCGCCGTGCAGCCAAAAGGAATTTATATTCACGGCGATGTCGGGCGCGGCAAATCCATGCTGATGGATTTATTTTTTTTAACAGCGCCGGTGCCGCAAAAAAAACGCGTGCATTTCCACGCTTTTATGCAAGATGTGCATCACCGCCTGTTCGTTTTGCGCAACAATAAACCCGATTTGGCCGATCCGTTGAAACCGCTTGCGGCCGAACTTGCCGCCGAGGCGTGGTTGTTATGTTTCGACGAATTCGTGGTGCAAGACATCGCCGATGCGATGATTTTATCG
Source organism: uncultured Alphaproteobacteria bacterium (assembly GCA_964458615.1). GTDB lineage: Bacteria > Pseudomonadota > Alphaproteobacteria > SHNJ01 > SHNJ01 > SHNJ01. The sequence continues at coordinate 40,784 of CAYWJR010000005.1, read as the reverse complement.
CGCCTGTTCGCCGCTATGTTTGAATTGGGCGTTGTGATGGTGGCCACATCCAACGTCGCGCCGGCGGATTTGTATAAAAACGGCCTGCAACGCGAACGGTTTTTGCCGTTCATCGATGTTTTGAAATCGCACGTGGACGTGTTTCATTTCACCGGCGGACACGATTACCGCATGAACCGGATCGTGGAAATCAATTCGTACAATTACCCGCTGGATGGAAAATCGGCTTCGCAACTGGCGCTGGCGTTCGCCAAATTGACCGATCACGAAGACGCGGCGGCGCAAATTTTATCAGTCAAAGGCCATAATGTCGAAATCACCAAGGCGGCGCGCGGCGTGGCGTTTTGCAAATTTCCGGATTTGTGCGAAAAACCGTATGGGGCGGGCGATTATTTGGAAATCGCCAAACAATTCCACACCGTCATATTATCCGGCATTCCGCAATTCAACGACGATAACCGCAACGAAGGCAAACGGTTCATCACATTGATCGATGTTTTGTACGATAATCATATTCAATTGATTTGTTCGGCCGCGGTTGCGCCGATGGAATTGTCGGCGGGCGGAAAAAACAGTTTCGAATTCGAACGGACGGTGTCGCGATTGCTGGAAATGCAGTCGCAAGATTACCGGAATACCGCGTCCGCGCATCATGATGCGGCATCCCGGCAATAAAAGTATTTTTAAAAGATAAAATCGTTCTTATTCCGATCCAAATATGCGGTTTTCATCCCCGCCGCGCGCGGATAATTTGTCGGCAAATACCCTGTATTCTGTTGGATTTGCGCCCTATTCCTGTTAGGAATATGGGTCATTATATATGGGTCATTATATAAGTATCGTTTCTGTATCTTTTGTAAAAAATTAACTTTTCTGCCGCAAGATCCCCCGATCTTTGCAAACACATTATAAAAAGGAATATTCCATGGCTGTTAAACGCGCAAAAATCTCCCTGATCGGCGCCGGTCAAATCGGCGGCACGCTGGCATTGCTGGCCGGATTAAAGGAACTGGGCGATGTGGTTTTGTTCGACGTGGTTGACGGCACGCCGCAAGGCAAGGGTTTGGACATCGCCGAGGCCGCGCCGGTTTTGGGATTCGATGCGAAATTTTCGGGCACAAATGGATATGAAGGCATCGAAGGATCCGATGTGGTGATCGTCACCGCCGGTATTCCGCGCAAACCGGGGATGAGCCGCGACGATTTAATCGGAACGAACACCAAAGTTATGCAAGCGGTCGGCGAAGGCATTAAAAAATATTGCCCCGGCGCATTCGTGATTTGCGTCACCAATCCGCTGGATGCGATGGTCGGCGTTTTACAAGAAGTATCGGGTTTGCCGAAAAACAAAGTCGTCGGCATGGCCGGCGTTTTGGATTCCGCCCGGTTCCGCCATTTCCTGGCGGATGAATTTAACGTTAGTGTCGAAGATGTCACCGCATTCGTGCTCGGCGGTCATGGCGATACTATGGTGCCGTTGGTGCGGTATTCGACCGTCGCGGGAATTCCGTTGCCGGATTTGGTGAAAATGGGCTGGACCACGCAGGACAAGATGGACAAAATCGTCGATCGCACCCGCAATGGCGGCGGCGAAATCGTGGCATTATTAAAAACCGGATCGGCGTTTTACGCGCCGGCCGCATCGGCGATTGAAATGGCCGAATCGTATTTGCGCGACAAACGCCGTTTGTTGCCATGCGCGGCGTATTTGAACGGCGAATATGGCGTTAAGGGAATTTATGTCGGCGTGCCGGTGATTATCGGCAAGGGCGGCGTTGAAAAAATCGTCGAAATCCAAATGAACGCGGATGAAAAATCGATGTTCGATAAATCGGTCGCGGCGGTGCAGGAATTGGTGAAAGTCACCAAGGACATTCAGGCGAAAGCGGCGTAACGGAATACCAAATAGAATTTTCAATAAAGGGTCAACACAATGAATATTCATGAATACCAAGCGAAAAAATTATTGTCGCAATATGGCGTGTCGGTGCCAAAAGGCGCCGTTGCCTATACTGCGGACGAGGCCGAAACCGCAGCGCGGCAATTGCCGGGACCTGTTTGGGTCGTTAAGGCGCAAATCCACGCAGGCGGACGCGGCAAGGGCGGCGGCGTGAAATTGGCCAAATCGGTCGACGAAGCCAAAGATTTCGCCAAAAAAATGCTGGGCATGAACTTGGTCACGCATCAAACCGGGCCTGCGGGCAAACAAGTCGGCCGCGTTTACATCGAAGAAGGCTGCAATATCGAACGCGAATTGTATTTGGGCATGCTGGTTGACCGCGCGACATCCCGCGTGACGATCATGGCATCGACCGAAGGCGGCATGGAAATCGAAGAAGTCGCCGCAAAACACCCTGAGAAAATTTTAAAAGCCGCGATCGATCCTGCGGTCGGACTTCAGGCCTATCAGTGCCGGCAAATCTGTTTCGGCCTTGGTTTGAAAGGCAAACAAACTCATGCGGCGCAGGATTTCATGATGGCCATGTACCGCGCGTTTGTGGATTTGGATTGTTCGATCGTTGAAATCAATCCGTTGGTCGTCACCAAAGAAGGCGGCGTGATCGCATTGGACGCGAAAATCAATTTCGACGACAACGCATTGTTCCGGCATGTCGATATCGAACAATTGCGCGACGAATCCGAAGAAGACGCGATGGAGCTTGAGGCCGCGAAACACAGCCTGAATTACGTCAAAATGGACGGCGTGATCGGTTGCATGGTCAACGGCGCAGGGCTTGCCATGGCGACCATGGACATTATCAAATTATACGGATCCGAACCCGCCAATTTCCTGGATGTCGGCGGCGGCGCGACGCGCGAACGCGTCACGGCGGCGTTTAAAATTATTTTGTCCGATCCGAATGTCGAAGGAATCTTGGTCAATATTTTCGGCGGAATCATGCGTTGCGACGTTATCGCCGACGGCATTATCGCCGCCGCCAAGGAAGTAAGCTTGCACGTACCGTTGGTGGTCCGTTTGGAAGGCACCAATGTGGAGTTGGGCAAACAAATGCTGGCGAAATCCGGATTGCCGATCGTGTCTGGCGACAATCTGGCCGATGCCGCCGCGAAAATCGTAAAAGCCGTGAAGGAGGCTGCGTAATGTCTATTTTAGTAAATAAAGATACCAAAGTTTTGTGCCAGGGATTTACCGGCGCGCAAGGAACTTTTCACAGCGAACAAGCGATCGCGTATGGCACCAAAATGGTCGGCGGCGTTACGCCGGGCAAAGGCGGATCCAAACATTTGGATTTGCCGGTGTTCGACACGATGCGCGATGCGGTGCGCACAACCCGCGCCGATGCGTCGGTCATTTATGTGCCGCCGCCATTCGCCGCCGACGCAATTTTAGAAGCGATCGAGGCGGAAATTAAATTGGTCGTCTGCATCACCGAAGGCATTCCAGTCGCCGATATGGTTCGCGTTAAACGCGTATTGACCGGATCGAAAACCCGCCTGGTCGGCCCGAATTGTCCGGGCGTTATCACGCCGGGCGAATGCAAAATCGGCATCATGCCGGGTCACATCCACAAACGCGGCAAAATCGGCATCGTGTCGCGTTCCGGCACATTGACATACGAAGCGGTCGCGCAAACGACCGCGGCGGGATTGGGTCAATCCACTTGCGTCGGCATCGGCGGCGATCCGGTGAACGGCACCAATTTCATCGATGTTTTGGAATTGTTTTATAAAGATCCTGAAACCGAAGGCATTATCATGATCGGCGAAATCGGCGGATCGGCCGAAGAAGAAGCGGCCGAATTCGTGAAAGCGCAAAAAATCAAAAAACCGATTGCCGGTTTCATCGCGGGCGTTACCGCACCGCCGGGACGCCGCATGGGTCACGCCGGGGCGATTATTTCCGGCGGCAAAGGCGGCGCGGGCGACAAGATCGAAGCATTAAGATCGGCCGGTTATTTGGTCGCCGATTCGCCCGCATCGCTTGGCACCACCATGGTCGAAGCGATGAAGAAAGTAAAAGCAGCCTAAGAGGGAAAATCGGAACAGGGGAATTGGGAATCGCATCGCTGTTCCCGTTTCCCGTTTCTGGTTTTCATAAAAAAATGACCCGCGAACAAACCATATCCACTTCGTTTCTATCCGGCGGCAACGCGCCTTATGTCGCGGAAATTTACGCCAAATATTTATCCGACCGCAATTCGGTCGATCCGCAATGGGCGCAATTTTTTGCAACCTTGCAAGACGAAGACAAGGCCGCTTTGGGCGATATGCTGGGCGCAAGTTGGAACAAACGGCCTGGAAAAATCGTCGGCGCGGCGGATGGAAATTTAACCAAACCGGTATCCGGCAAGGGATCGGCCAACGCCAATGTCGCGGTTGCGGCGATCACGCCCGATGCGTTAAAGGCGCAAATCGTCGATTCGATGCAGGCGCGGTCGTTGATCCGCGCATACCGCGTGCGCGGGCATTTATTGGCGCAATTGGATCCTCTCCAATTGATGCAGCCCGCTTATCATGCGGATTTGGACCCGGCAACGTATGGTTTTTCGGAGTCCGATTACGACCGACCGATTTTTATCGGCGGCGCGTTCGATGGGCGCGATACAATCACCATGCGCGAATTGCTGGATGTGTTGCGGCAAACTTATTGCGGGCATGTCGGTATCGAATTCATGCATATCCAAGATCCCGAAGCGCGCGGATGGATTCAATCCCGCGTCGAATCGAACCGCAGCCACCGCGATTTCACCGTGTTGGGCAAACGGGCGATTTTGGATCGTTTGACCGTGGCCGAAGGATTCGAAAAATTTTTGCAGGTGAAATATACCGGCACCAAACGGTTCGGTTTGGAAGGCGGCGAATCGTTGATTCCCGCGATGGAACAAATTATCAAAAAATCCGGACAGATGGGCGTTAAAGAAATCGTGTTCGGCATGGCGCATCGCGGCCGGTTGAATATGCTGGCCAATGTTTTGGGCAAGCCATATGTAAATATTTTATCGGAATTCCAGGGCAATTCCGCAAACCCGGACGAAGTGCAGGGATCGGGCGATGTGAAATATCATTTGGGCACATCGTCCGACCGCACATTCGACGGCGTGACCGTGCATTTGACTCTCTCGCCGAATCCGTCGCATTTAGAAGCTGTGAACCCCGTGGTGCTTGGCCGCGTGCGCGCGAAACAGGATCAAAAATCCGACACGGCGCGTTCCCAGGTTTTGGCGGTATTGTTGCATGGCGACGCCGCATTCGCCGGACAAGGCATTGTGCCGGAATGTTTCGGTTTTTCGGATTTGCCGGGATACCGCACTGGCGGTACCGTGCATTTTATCATCAATAATCAGGTTGGGTTTACCACATCGCCCACCTATGGACGTTCATCGCCATATTCATCGGATGTCGCGAAAACCGTGCAGGCGCCTATTTTCCATGTCAATGGCGACGATCCCGAAGCGGTGGTTTACGTCGCTGGATTGGCGGCCGAATTCCGCCAGCAATTCAAAAAAGACGTTGTGATCGACATGTTGTGTTACCGCCGCCAGGGGCATAACGAAACGGATGAACCGTTATTTACCCAGCCGATCATGTATCAAAAAATCGCATCCATGAAAACGACCCGCGCGAAATACGCCGAACAATTGGCGCGCGAAGAAATCGTATCGGAACGGGAATCCAAGGCGATGGTCGATAATTTCAACGCGATGATGGAAGGCGAACACAAAGCCGCGCAATCATACAAACCGAACAAGGCCGATTGGCTGGAAGGCGCGTGGAGCGGTTTGCAAACATCCAAAGCCGCCAAGGACGAAGTCGATACCGGCGTGAAAAAAGACGTTCTGGCGCAGGTAATTTCCGCCATCACATCCACCCCGCAAGGGTTCAATGTAAATTCGAAAATCGCCCGCCAATTGGATGCCAAGAAAAAAATGTTCGAATCCGCGTCCGGATTCGATTGGGCCACCGCCGAGGCGCTGGCGTTTGGATCTTTGCTGGTTGAAAATTACGGTGTGCGCATTTCCGGGCAAGATGTCGGGCGCGGCACATTTTCGCACCGCCATTGCATTTTGCACGATCAAATGAACGCATCGCGGTATTTGCCGTTGCAACATATCAAATCCGGCCAGGCCAATTTCGAAGCGTGCGACAGCCCGTTATCCGAATTCGGCGTAATGGGGTTCGATTACGGTTATTCGCTGGCGGAACCGCGCGCGCTTGTTTGCTGGGAAGGCCAGTTCGGCGATTTCGTCAACGGCGCGCAGGTAATGATCGACCAATTTATTTCATCCGCCGAATCGAAATGGCTGCGCATGTCGGGTTTGGTTTTATTGTTGCCGCATGGATTCGAAGGCCAGGGGCCGGAACATTCATCCGCCCGCCCGGAACGGTTTTTGCAATTATGCGCCGAAGACAACATGATCGTCGGCAATTGCACGACGCCGGCGAATTATTTCCATGCGCTGCGCCGCCAAATGCACCGTCCATTCCGGAAACCGTTGATTTTAATGACGCCAAAATCGTTGTTGCGGCATAAATTATGCGTATCGGATTTGAACGAATTTTTGCCGAAAAATTCTTTCCAAAAAATTATCCCGGAAACCGAAAAAATCGATCCCGCCAAATGCAAACGCGTGGTTTTGTGTTCGGGCAAGGTGTATTACGATTTGCTGGAATCCCGCACCGCCAAAGGAATCAAGGATGTCGCCCTGATCCGCGTCGAACAATATTATCCGTATCCGGACGCGGAATTGCAGGCGGCGTTGAAACCGTACAAAAACGCGCAAATTATCTGGTGCCAAGAAGAGCCGGAAAATATGGGCGCGTGGAATTTCCTGGATCGCCGTATCGAAGGCACTCTGACGGCGATTAAACACAAATCGGCGCGGCCGGTTTATGTTGGCCGCCCAGCCGCCGCAAGTCCGGCGACCGGATCGTACAAACGCCACAACGAAGAACAGGCGAAGTTGATCGCCGATGCATTAACGGTTAAATAGAAGGTTTAGATCATGACAACCGAAATCAAAGTCCCATCATTGGGCGAATCCGTAAGTGAGGCCACCATCGCAAAATGGTTGAAAAATCCCGGCGACGCCGTTGCCGCCGATGAACCGGTTGCGGAATTGGAAACCGACAAAGTCACCGTTGAAGTAAACGCCCCATCGGCCGGCGTGTTATCGGAAATCCGCGTGCAAGCCGGGCAAAATGTCAAGGTCGGCGCGGTGATCGCCACCATTGGCGCGGGATCCGGCAAGGTCGCCGCCCCCGTTGCCGCAACGCCGGTTGCGCCAAAATCGGAAATTAAAACTGCTGCCGCGCCTGCGCCATCTGCGCCAGCCGCAGCGGACAAATCCGGCCCCGCCGCGCGCAAGGCGATGGCGGAAACCGGCAATGTGCCGCAATCGGGCAGCGGCAAGGATGGCCGTGTGACCAAGGCCGATGTATTTAACGCGCCGGTTCCTGTACCAACCGCTACGAACAATAAGGTTGGTGTCGCGGGTGGTGTGAGTGGCCCACGCGAAGAACGCGTGAAAATGTCGCGACTGCGTCAAAAAATCGCCGAACGTTTGAAATCCGCGCAAAATACCGCCGCCATGTTAACGACGTTCAACGAAATCGATATGACCGCCGTTATGGCGTTGCGCGAACAATACAAAGACAGTTTCGAAAAAATGCACGGCGTGAAATTGGGTTTCATGTCGTTCTTTGTAAAGGCCGCGATCCAAGGATTAAAAGAATTGCCGGCGGTGAATGCCGAAATCGCGGGCGATGAAATCATTTATAAAAATTATTACGACATCGGCGTTGCGGTCGGCACCGAACAGGGGCTTGTGGTTCCGGTGGTGCGCGATGCGGATGCGATGTCGTTCGCCGCGATTGAACAAAAAATCGGCGAATTGGGCCGCCGCGCCAAAGACGGCAAATTGGGCATTGATGATTTAACCGGCGGCACGTTCACCATCACCAATGGCGGTATTTATGGGTCGTTGATGTCGACGCCTATTTTGAATCCGCCGCAATCGGGCATTTTGGGCATGCATAAAATCCAAAAACGCCCAATCGCGGTCGGCGATAAAATTGAAATCCGTCCGATGATGTATGTGGCGTTGTCATACGATCACCGTATCATCGACGGGCGCGAGGCGGTTACGTTCTTGGTGCGCGTCAAAGAATGCATCGAAGATCCGCAACGTTTATTGCTGGCGATGTAATTTATATTTTATTCAAGGTATCGATATGTCCGACAATAATTTTGATTTAATCGTCATCGGCGCGGGGCCGGGCGGGTATGTTGCGGCGATCCGCGCGGCGCAATTGGGAATGAAGGTTGCGTGCGTTGAAAAACGCGCCACGCTTGGCGGGACATGTTTGAATGTCGGTTGCATTCCATCCAAGGCGTTGTTGAACACCAGCCACAAATTCGAAGAAGCGCGCGATCATTTCGCTGCGCGCGGAATTTCAACGGGGAAATTGGACATCGATATCGCCAAAATGATGGCGCACAAGGATAAAATCGTCGGCGATTTGACCAAAGGAATCGATTTCCTGTTCAAGAAGAATAAAATCGCGCGGTTTTTGGGCACCGCGGCCATCACCGCGCCCGGCCAGGTTTCCGTGGCCGCCGATTCGCGCGGCGAAAAACAAATTTTGCAATCCGCGAAAATTTTAATCGCCACCGGATCGGATATTATCCAATTGCCGGGCATTACGATCGATGAAAAATCCATTATATCGTCCACTGGCGCTTTGGAATTGCAAAATGTGCCGAAACATCTGGCGGTGATCGGCGGCGGCGTGATCGGACTTGAAATGGCGACCGTTTGGCGGCGTTTGGGCGCACAGGTGACCGTGATCGAATATCTGGATCGCATCGGCGGGCCAATGGATCTGGAGGTGTCGAAAAATCTGCACCGCGTATTGACCAAAATGGGCATGGATTTCCGCCTGTCGGCCAAGGTGACGGGCGCAACCAAACAATCCAGCAAGGCGAAAACCAGCGTGATTTTAACGTTGGAACCCGCATCCGGCGGCGCGCGCGAAGAATTAGAAGCCGATGTGGTATTGGTGGCCGTCGGGCGCAAGGCGAACACGGCGGGATTGGGATTGGATAAAATCGGCGTGAAAATGGACGAACGCGGCCGTGTGGCCGTGAATGCGAATTTTGAAACCAACGTTCCGGGTATTTTCGCAATCGGCGATGTGATCGCAGGGCCAATGTTGGCGCACAAGGCCGAAGAAGAAGGCGTTGTGTGCGTTGAAATGATGGCGGGGCAACACCCGCACATCAATTACGATATGATCCCGTCGGTCGTTTACACCTGGCCGGAAATCGCCAGTGTCGGTAAAACCGAAGAAGAATTAAAATCCGCCAACATCGCATATAAAACCGGCAAATTCCCATTCGCCGCCAATTCCCGCGCGAAGGCGAACGACGATACGGTTGGGTTTGTAAAAATTCTCGAAGACGCCAACACGGGCAAAATTCTGGGCGCGCATATTATCGGCCCCGATGCCGGAACATTGATCGCCGAAATCACCCTGGCGATGGAATTTGGCGGCAGTGCCGAGGATATTTACCGCACCTGTCACGCCCACCCGACATTGAACGAAGCCGTCAAAGAAGCCGCCATGGCCGTCGATGGCAGAGCGGTGCATGTTTAGGAAGTTCTAAGTTCCTAGTTCTTAGTATTTAGTTCCAAGTTCCTAGCGCTAAGTTCCAAATTTTTACTAAAATAATGTATAAAAAAATTTCTCAAGATTCTCGATGTATTCTCTAGCTCCCCTATCTTTCTTATCTATAGATATAGAATTTTTTCTAGGTATGAGATCTTGATTTATCGGTTCTATACCGCTTAGGGGTTCAAAAAACTTAGTTATAAACTCTCTTTCTTGCATTGCTCTGTTTTCATCAGACATACCTTTTCTGGTTGATAATACGTGTCTTTTTCCCAGAGGTAATTTTTTCGGCATTAGTCTCTGACAATTAATTTCGTCAAATCCAAAGCCAAGAAAAATAATCATTTTTGATGCTGAGATTATTTCTGTTGCTTTATCAAAATTAGGGTTTCTGACTCCATCAATAAATCCCAATTCTCTTTTTTCGAGCACATAATACTGATAAATCCACGAGAGTTTTTGGTAATATTCGTCGTCTTCTTTATATGATCTGTCTTTCAGATATTTTCCTAAAATTTGTATTTCTGTTTCCATTTCCGGCGAATGCTCCCATGGGTATGGACGCACTTGTCCATATATGTGGATAATAGAATCATCCCTATAAGTTAACGGATCAAGTTTGGGGCTAATGGCTCGATGTGTATTGTAAATTGTAGATGCGAAGGTTGTATCATAATTAAAATTAATGATTTTTATTTTCATTTCTTGAAAGAAGTTTTTATTGTCTAAAGGATTGAATCTTGCGCCATTAAATATTCTAAATATTTTCAGATACCAGTTTTTATCGTATAAACCAGTCGAACTATCAACCATAGTTCTGTATTTTAAATCAAAAGTAAAAATTATAAGAAAGACTATAAATTTTATTAATGCGGCATGCGTGGGATGATCGGATTTGTATAAGTAGTAAATAATTATATCTACACTTTTGAAGCTGATTTTATAATTATCATATATTTTTTCTGTATCACTTAGTAGAGTATCTAAAGCAATAAGTGATATTCCTTGAACCCCCAGGATTTTCTGATTACGCCATATATTACTCTTTAGCATACTTTTCTTTGTGTGAAGAAACTGGCTGACGTGCTCACGAAGTTGTTCGCCGCTAGGAAATGTATATTGGCTTGGTTGACCATTAGCATCTAATGATGCGTCAATAGATGCTCCAGCGCCTAATATTAAGGTATTATATTGAGGTGTCACTTATTTCTCCCGCCAAACACCGCCGATAAAATCGCCTGATAATCCGCTTTGATCGCGCGGCAGACTTGGACGAATTCAACGATATCCAATATACGCTCATATGTTTCGTATTTTGACACATAGGACTGTGGCCGTTGCAATTTGGCCGCAAGATCGACTTGGCGGATCTTGGCCTTTTTTCGCGCGGCAATCATTAACTCTATGATTTTCCTGTAATCTTTATCGTAAATGGCTTTCAAAACGGGCTCCCGGGGACTGGTAGGGAGCTTGACTTTAATCCTAAAACAGAATATCCCATTTTAGGATATCCTAAATCAGGATATAGGTTTTTTATTACAAAGGAGCTATTATGAAACGTCTATTTTTAAGTATGTTATTGCTATCCGCGTTGATCATCGGGGCGGGGGATGCCATCGCGGCGGATAATGTGGGCAAACCCGGATTATATGGATCGCTGGGCGTATCGCATGTAACGCTGCAGGATGCAACTTTTACCGATTCTACGGGCAGTGCCGAAGCCGAATTTGATGGCGGTTATGGGATCATGGCGGCGTTGGGGTACCGGTTCAACAATAATTTCCGCGCCGAAGGTGAAATTTCTTATCGCCACAACGATGTCGATAATGTCGATGGCACGCAATTTTCTGGCGATGCAAAATCTTGGGCATTCATGGCCAATGGATATTATGATTTCGTAACGGGCGGTTCGATCCAACCTTATTTAGGCGCTGGTTTTGGTGTTGCGCATGAAAAAATAAAAGGTGATGGAACGGCATTTTTTGCGGATGGCACAGACACAGTGCTTGCATACCAAGCCATCGCGGGCGTTGCGGTTCCGGTTGCATCAGATACCAGCGTCGGTTTTGAATACCGGTATTTCGGCACCCAAGATCCCGAAGATGACGGCGTCGAGACCGAGTATGGAACGCATAATATCGGTGTGCGCCTGAATCATTCGTTTTAATTTGGTCTGATTGATTTCCTCTAACCTCAAGGAAGCGGTTTGCCGACGATGTTTATCGGCAGGCCGCTTTTTTATTGTCATTCCGGGCGAATGCGAGGAATCGCCAAATATAAATTTTATGCTTGTCGATCCCTCGTCGCTCGATCTCTGTCGGGATGACAGAAAGGTTACACCCCGGTTTTTTTTGCCCGTGGGTGCGAATTGGCGTGGATAGACAGCATTTTTTCGATTTCAACCTGGGCGTATCGTTGCGTGGTCGATAAATTGGCGTGGCCCAGCAATTCCTGAATACTGCGCAAATCCGCGCCGCCATTCAACAAATGCGTCGCGAATGAATGGCGCAACGCGTGCGGTGTTGTGTGCGGCGGCAAATTCAACGCGCCGCGCAATTGTTGCAACATATTGGCGATTTGCGTGCGGTGCAGGCGTTTGCCTTTTTCGCCGACAAACAACGGATCGTTTGCCGCCATGCCGACCGGGCATGATTTTATATAATCGCGCACCGCATGTTGTATTTGCGGCAATATCGGCACCAACCGTTGTTTGCGGCCTTTTCCGGTGATGACAATCGAATCGCCCGTCGGGGCGTTTGCGAAATTCAATCCCACCACTTCGCCCACGCGCAACCCCGCGCCATAAAGCAATGAAAATATCGCCAGATTGCGTTTTTGCACCCAATCCGCGCCGGGTAAAATATCCTGCGCCGCCATTATTTTTTCGGTGTCTTCCTGGCCTATGGCGCGGGGCAGGGATTTGGGCAATTTCGGCGCGCGGATCGCGGCGATGGCGGAATTTTGCCCGTAATTTTTTACCGCCATGAATTTATAAAATCCGCGAATGGTCGATAAAATCCGCGCGATGCTGGCGCGGGATTGATTTTCATTGTGCCGGTGCGCCAAAAACGCGCGGAAATCGGCCGGTTGCAATTGCAATAATTCTGCTGTTCCGATCAACCCGCCGGTGTGGGTTTGCACGAACGATAAAAAATATTGAATGTCTTGATGGTACCGCGTGATGGTTTCCGGGGAATAACGGCGCTCTGACCCCATCCATTCATTCCAATGAGTAAGGATTTTTTGCAAATCGTCATGGCAATATTGCGGGTACATGGATTCAGTTTAGAATGCGCCGCGCGCGGTGTATAGTGGTTATTCGCCGCTGTTATCGGTCAACCAACGCTGGATCGAAATTTCCACCACCTGGCCTAAAAACGACAATAATTCCGCGTTGAAACGGTTTTGGAATAAATCGGTTTCCGCCGATCCCATCGCCAACATCGCGTCGGGCGATGTTTCGCTGATATACAAACGCAATAACGCGTCCGATTGCACCAATTCGGCCGCCGCGCCGAAAATAACGGGATCGCCCGGCGAATCGGCGCGCAAAATCATTTGCCTGCCTTGCATGATTTCGTCGACCAAAAACGGATCGATAATTTGAATGCCCGGTTCGACCGTGCCGGACGGCATTAAATCGCCCGCTTCGAAACACAACGACACTGCCTCGATCCCCAAATGCAACGGCAAATCCGATGCGATCACGTGCAACAAATCCTCGAGATTCGCCGCCGCCAGAACCGATATGCACGCGGCGTGAATGCGTTGTTGCGCGGTCATGGTTTCCCGCCCGTTATCGATCAGCCCGGCATTGTCGTGGCGCAACCGGACATTGTCGGTTTGCAATTTGCGCAGCATGAAATTTTGCAAATCCACAACCCCGTCGCCGCCATGTTGCGGCGGCAATTGCAATTGTTCGATCAATTCGGGATGGCGCAGGAAAAAATCCGGATTTTCGCGCAGAAAATCGGAAATTTGCTGTTCTGTCATGGGGTTAGGATTTTTTCCGCCGTGTTTCATGATTTATATTATATAAGTATAAGGCGCGTAAATTCTTGCTAAATCGCCCGAAAAACCGCGCCAATACACAGCAATTTATTGACTTTGCATAGGGCGCGGTGTATAAACACTGCATGCAAATTGTAACGGCTAACTCTTTTTCACCCTCTGTGGCGGTCTCTTCTTCGATCTGGTGGCGCTAAGCCGCCCCTATTGCCGTTCCCATTTTTAACTATCCGATTTGCATTTATTTCTTAAAAAAAAAGAAGAGAGAGATTATCATGACTTTGTCTGTATCCACCCCTGTTTCGGATTTATTCACCGCTGGCGAAAAACCCGCGCCAAAAAATAAAATCCGCCCGCTTGGAATCCTAAGCGATTTCGTGGTCGAAAAATTTCCGGCACGCATCGCCGCGGGCGACCCGCATTTGGCGCAGGAAATCGAGAATATTATTGGCGATCGCCAATTCACCATCCCGGCAACGCAAATCGAAATTGCGCGTTTGGATGCAATCATGATCGAGGCGGGATTGCGTATGTCCGGCGCAAAACCCGGCAGAAAATTGCAAAAATTGATCGGCGATTTATCCCGCCGCACCGGCCAAAGGCCGATTATATCCTATCAAGACATCGTGCTTTATAATCCGCCCGGCGATATGCGTACGTTCACTGGCGGCTCTACCGCAAAACAGGAAATGGATTTTTATATCGGCCACCAAATGATCGAAAGCTGTCTTTGGCGAAGCCATAAAGCCGCTGCGGCAATTCATTGATACGCCTGGTATAAACAGCGTCCTGCTGCAACAAGCCGCCCCGCCATTGGCGATGGCCGCGCAAATCATGCAACAATTCCGGTTCATGAATCCGGATGAATTTTCGAAATTCCGCGGATTTTTCTCGCCCGCCAAATGCCCGGTGATGGCGGGGCCCAGCGGGCTTTATTCCAGCAAGGTTCCGGTCGTCGATTTGCTGCTAAGCGGGGGGCATTTGCCGGAATCTTTGGCGCAATTTCTGGATTCGCACGATCCATATTATCCGGCAACCGAAAAACCCATCCGAACCGCCGCTGTTGAATCGGCGCGCGCCGGGCATTCGGTAATCGACCGGATCCACGAATTGGGCGATCCTGAAAACTTGGCGCGCGATTTCGCCGCGTTGCAAAAAACCATGGCGGCGTTCCGCAGCAAACATATGCAGTCGGTTGTAAAATTTATCCCCGGCATTGCGCAATCCGATCATGGCGGAACGGGCGGCGAAGGGATCGGGCTTTTGCGCGAACGAATTGCCATGCATGGCGCGGCCGCAAATAAATGCCCGTATCACTGTTTGATGAATCTTGTGCAAAAATTCAGAGGAGCGAAATAAAATGAACGATATTTCAGAAAAACAATTTGGCGATGAATTCGAATTGTACGATTTGCGGGTTGAAACATTGCCGTTGGATGGCAATGCCAGAATGGCGTGCAACCATCCGGTCGGATCGTATTTTGAACTAAGCGGCGAGAATTTAAAATTCGGCCAGGAAACTTTCCCGATATACACATTGGCGGCGATTATGCCGTTATTGCCCGCGAAACAACGCGCGTTGCACGCCAACGATTGGATGAGCACCGATCAAATCGTCGCCTGTCCCGATCCATTGTGCGGCGGACGGTTTAAAATCTCGCGGACTAAAAAGACCCTGTTCCGGCATTCCCAAACGACTTTGAATACAAAGAAAGAAACGTAATATGCAGAAAATAAAACTATCCGGCACGTTGCAAACCCCCCGCGTAATCAGGGGCGGATGGCAGTTATCGTCCGGGCACGGCAATTTCGACCGGGAATGCGCGTTGCGCGACATCGGCGCGTTTGCAAATGCGGGAATTACCGCGGTCGATTGCGGCGATATATATACCGGGGTCGAGGAATTGCTGGGCGAATATATGAATGCGAGCCGCGCATCCGGCGGCGATGCGCCATTGCAGATTCATACAAAATATGTTCCGGATCTAAATGTTTTGCACGATGTCGATTTCGCCGAAACGAAATTTATCATCGAACGGTCATTGACGCGTTTGCGGTTGCAACAATTGCCATTGGTGCAATTTCACTGGTGGGATTTTTCGGTAAATCGTTACATCGAAGTCGCGCAGCATTTGGTTGAATTGCGCAGTCAGGGATTGATCGGAGAAATCGGTGTTACCAATTTCGACGGCAAACATTTGCGCGAATTGATCAACGCAGGTATTCCGGTTGTCAGCAACCAGGTGCAATATTCGGTTTTGGATCACCGTCCCGCGGGCGATGTGGAATTGCAACGCGTGTGCGCCGAATCCGCCATTCAATTGCTGTGTTACGGTACAATGGCCGGCGGATTTATCAGCGACCGGTATTTGAATCGACCCGCGCCAGATTCGGACAATAACCGGTCGCAAACCAAATACCGTTTGATTATCGATGAATATGGCGGATGGGATATGTTTCAGGGCATGCTGCAAACATTGCATCAGATAGGAAAAAAACACGGCGTTTCATCGAGCGTTATTGCCAATGCATATGTATTGCAACAACCGCATGTGGCGGCCGTGATTGTGGGCGCCAGAAACACCGACCATTTGCCCCAAATGCAGGCAATCGATAAAGTGCGCCTTGGCGGCGAAGATATTTTGGCGATTCGGCGCGCGCGGGCATTTGCAAAAGGCCCTGATGGCGATGTGTATGCGTTGGAACGCGACCGCAACGGCAAACATGGCCAAATCATGCGGTACGATTTGAATAATATGGTGATGACTAGACAGGGAAGATGAACTCGCGTTTGATTATAAAATATTATGCGATAAAAATAAGAGGAATATAAAATGAAGTGTGGATATGGAATTAAAAATCTAATGGCAGATTTTGTACCTGTTATATTGCTGACTGGAGCGCAAGTTGCTTTGGTAGCTTGCGTATTCTTATTTGTTCCGAAGAATTCGCAAAGAATGAATTCAAACGATTCTTCGAAAAAACAAAGGGAGTTGCAGACAAAAGAAGATCTGCAAATGCAGCGTTACCTTCAAGGATTTATAGGAAATGTGCGGTGGTAATTAAACCGCATTACAAAATGCTTTGACCGGTTTTTTGCCAATCGACGACGAATTGCGCCAGGCCTTTGTCGGTCAACTGATGATCGAACAATTGCTTGATGATATTGGCCGGAATGGTTGCGACATGCGCGCCGACTTTTGCGGCTTCGACCACGTGATCGGTTTTGCGCACCGATGCGACCAGGATCTGGGTGTCGAAATCAGGATATTGTTTGTAAATCTGCGCGATGTCGGCGATCAATTGCATGCCATTGACGCCAATATCGTCCAGCCGGCCAACGAATGGCGATACAAACGTGGCGCCGGCCTTGGCGGCCAAAATGGCTTGCGCGGCGGAAAAACATAACGTTACGTTGACCATGATGTTTTTCGCGCGGAATGCTTTACAGGCTTTTAATCCATCCGGCGTCAATGGCACTTTGACCGCGACGTTTTTGGCGATTTTGGATAATTTCAATCCTTCTTTGACCATGGTTTCGTAATCGGTCGCGGCGACTTCGGCCGATACGGGGCCATCGACGATTTTGCAAATTTCCGCAATCACTTCCAAAAAATTCCGGCCCGATTTTGCGATTAACGACGGGTTTGTGGTTACGCCATCCAACAGGCCGGTTGCGGCCAATTCCCGGATTTCATTGGTATCGGCGGTATCGACAAAGAATTTCATATTTTTAGATCCTGTACTATAATACGTATATTAATGAACCAAGACATAACCACAAACCCGGACGTCTTTCAAGTCTTGCTGCCATTGCCGCTGAAAGACTGTTTTGATTACAAAATCCCACCCGTTTTGCGCGCGGAACCGGGCAGTTATATGCGTCTGCCATTTGGCAAAAAAGACATGGTCGGGGTGGTTTGGGGCAATATTGCCGCGCCATCGGTGCCGGAAAATAAATTAAAGGCGGCAAACGACATCGTTCCATTGCCGCCTTTGTCCGCCGGAATGCGGCAATTTATCGATTGGGTTTCGGCCTATACCATGAACCCGCGCGGCGCGGTTTTAAAAATGGTCATGGCCGAAAAATCGGTGTTCGCGGTTCCCAAACGCGCGCGCAAAGACGCAAAAACCGTGGATGCGAATTATCACGCGCCGGACGTAACATTGGAAAGCGAACAAAAAACCGCCGCCGAACAATTGCGCGCCGGTGTCCGCGCGCGGAAATATTCCGCGACTTTATTGGAAGGCGTCACGGGTTCCGGCAAAACCGAAGTGTATTTCCAAGCAATCGCCGAATCGCTGGATATGGGGCGTCAATCGTTATTGTTGTTGCCTGAAATCGCGTTGTCGGCGCAATTGTTGCGCCGGTTCGAAGATGAATTCGGCGCGCCCGCGACCGTGTGGCATTCGGATTTAACCCCGGCGCAACGGCGGCAAAATTGGATCGATATTGCAACCGGGCGCGCGCGCGTGATCATCGGCGCAAGATCGGCGTTGTTTTTGCCGTACCGCGATTTGGGATTGATCGTTGTGGACGAAGAACACGAAACCGCGTTCAAACAAGAAGAAGGCGTTTTATACCATGGCCGGGATATGGCGGTGGTGCGCGCGCATTTGGAAAAAATTCCCGTGATTTTGGTTTCCGCGACGCCAAGTTTGGAAACGCTGGCCAATGTGGATGCCGGAAAATATGCCCGCGTACATTTGTCGAAACGTTACAGCGACGCGGTTATGCCGAAATTGCGCCCAATCGATTTGCGGAATGAAAAACTGCCGCGCGGGCGGTGGATTTCAGAAACTTTGCGGCAGGCGATTCACGATAATTTACAAAACCGCCATCAAACATTGTTGTTTTTAAACCGCCGCGGATACGCGCCGTTGACTTTGTGCCGCACATGCGGCCATCGGATCGCATGCAAACGATGCACCGCTTGGCTGGTCGATCATCAAAAAAACAGCGGTCTTTGTTGCCATCATTGCGGATATACGATGCCGCGCCCGAAATCTTGCCCTGACTGCAAGGCGCCGGACAGTTTGCATCCAATCGGCCCCGGCGTTGAACGCATCGCCGAAGAAGCGGCGCAATTATTTCCAACGGCGCGTATCGCGGTTATGTCCAGCGATTTGACCGGCGATACGCAAAAAATCGCCGAATTGGTGCAAAGTTTGGAATTGGGCGAAATCGATATTGTCATCGGCACGCAAATGATCGCCAAAGGGTATCATTTCCCCGGCCTGACATTGGTCGGCGTGATCGATGCGGATTTAGGGTTATCGGGCGGCGATTTGCGCGCCGCCGAACGCACGCATCAATTGCTGTTGCAGGTCGCCGGGCGTTCGGGACGGGAAAATTTGGCGGGATCGGTGTATTTGCAAACTTATTTTCCCGATCATCCGGTATTGCAAGCCTTGATTCAAAACGACGCCGATGCGTTTTACGCCCTGCAAATGGACGAACGAAAATTATTGCGCATGCCGCCATATTCCAGGCTGGCGGCGGTAATCGTTTCGGGCGCAAACGCCATGCGGGTGCGGGAATATTCATCCAATCTGGCGCGCAAAATAAACCAATCCCGCGCGGATATTGCGGTTT
>CAYWJR010000005.1:0-21537 GCA_964458615.1 uncultured Alphaproteobacteria bacterium | reverse complement strand
CCGGGAACGGTTTTTGGTCAAAGCGCCAAAAAACATATCGATTCAGGATTTTTTGCGCGCCTGGATCGGATCGGTGCCGCAATCATCGGCGGTTCGCGTGCAAATCGATATCGATCCGTACAGTTTCGTTTAGATCGCATCGGCACCGTTTTTTGCAAAAGTAATTTTGCGCCATAAAATTCAATTTTGAAATAAAGTTACCAGGTATGACCAAGCGCGGGGCATGGTACGACCGGTGGAAAATTTCTCAAATATTTCAAATAGAAAGCCTTGCACTACCGTAAAACGGGTGCTATAAGGGGCGCGAAAATTAACCGGGGAAAAATACGTGGCAGGACAATATTCAGCCAATACCGAATTGGTATCCAGATTTTGCAGCGCTTTGCTCGATCTAGCAAGCCAGCAGCAAGCCATCGACACCATCCAAAAAGAATTGCAGCAATTGGGCGCGGCCATCGGCCAAAACCCGGAATTGCAAACATTGGTGCAATCGCCTTTGTTCCGGCCGGAACAAAAAACAGCGGCGATCATGGAAATTTTGAAAAAATCCGGCGCCAGCAAATTGTTGACCGATTTTGTCGGCACCGTTGCCAGCAATAGCCGTTTGAATTTATTGCCGGAAATCATCGATTTGTTCAGCGAAAGATTGATGGAACTGCGCGGCGAAATCCGCGCCGAAGTTGTGTCCGCGCGCGCCCTCGATGCCGGTCAATTGCAACAATTGCAAGGCCAGATCGGGCAAATGTTCGCAGGCAAAAAAGTTGTTTTGGCAACCAAGGTTGATCCCGCGATTTTGGGCGGGATTGCCGTGCGGGTTGGATCGACCATGATCGATTCCAGTTTGCGCACCAAATTAGACGGACTCGGTTTGGCGTTAAAAGGCGCTGCATAAAATAAGATTCAAGAAGTAACTCGAAGGAGAGAGATAATGGAAATTCGTTCAGCAGAAGTATCCGCGATTTTAAAACAGCAAATCGCCAGTTTTTCGACCGACGCGCAGATCGCCGAAGTCGGACAAGTGGTAAAAGTCGGCGACGGTATCGCCGAAATATATGGAATGGACAATGTCCAAGCGGGCGAATTGGTTGAATTTCCAGGCGGCATCAAAGGCATGGTGATGAACCTTGCCATCGGCACCGTTGGCGCGGTTATTTTCGGCGAAGATAAAAACATTAAAGAAGGCGATATCGTCAAACGCACCAAAACAATCGTCGACGTTCCCGTCGGCAAAGGTTTGTTGGGCCGCGTTGTAGACGGTTTGGGCAACCCAATCGACGGCAAAGGTCCATTGGTGAATGTCGAACGCCGCCGCGTCGAAGTAAAAGCGCCCGGCATCATCCCGCGCCAATCGGTCAGCGAACCGGTGCAAACCGGGCTAAAGGCGATTGATTCGCTTGTTCCAATCGGACGCGGCCAGCGCGAATTGATCATCGGCGACCGTCAAACCGGCAAAACCGCCGTTGCCATCGACACGATTTTGAATCAAAAAAATGTCAATAGCGGGTCGGATGAATCGAAAAAGTTATATTGTATCTATGTCGCGATCGGACAAAAACGTTCAACCGTCGCGCAGATCGTCAAAACACTGGAAGAAGCCGGCGCGATGCAATATTCGATCGTCGTCGCCGCAACCGCATCCGATCCAGCGCCGATGCAATTTTTGGCGCCGTACACCGGATGTTCGATGGGCGAATTTTTCCGCGACAACGGCATGCATGCCTTGATCATTTATGATGATTTGTCGAAACAAGCGGTTGCGTACCGCCAAATGTCGTTGTTGTTGCGCCGTCCGCCAGGCCGCGAAGCGTATCCGGGCGACGTATTTTACGTGCACAGCCGTTTGCTTGAACGCGCCGCGAAATTGAACAAAGACAACGGATCGGGATCTTTGACCGCATTGCCGGTTATCGAAACCCAGGCGGGCGACGTTTCGGCGTACATTCCAACCAACGTGATTTCGATCACCGATGGACAAATTTTCTTGGAAACCGAATTGTTTTATCGCGGTATCCGCCCGGCCATCAACGTCGGTTTGTCGGTATCGCGTGTCGGTTCCGCCGCGCAGATCAAAGCGATGAAACAAGTCGCGGGCCGTATCAAATTGGAATTGGCGCAATACCGTGAAATGGCGGCGTTCGCGCAATTCGCATCGGATTTGGATGCGGCGACGCAAAAATTGCTGGGCCGTGGCGCGCGTTTGACTGAATTGCTGAAACAGGCGCAATATTCCCCATTGCCGGTCGAAGAGCAAGTTTGCGTAATTTTCGCAGGTGTGCGCGGATATTTGGACAGCGTGCCGACAAGCAATATCGGCAAATTCGAATCGGCGTTTTTGCAGGCGATTCGCGGATCGGGCGCCGATATTTTGGACGCAATCCGCAAAGACCAGGCATTATCCGAAGCGACCGAGAAAAAATTGTCCTCGTTCCTTGAAGATTTTACCAAGCGTTTTGCATAATTGACCGTAACAAAATAGGTTGTTCGCCAAATGCCATCCCTAAAAGAGTTTAGAAACCGGATCAAAAGCGTTAAGTCGACGCGCAAGATCACATCGGCCATGAAAATGGTCGCCGGCGCGAAATTGCGCCGCGCCACCGAACGCGCCACCGCCGCCCGTCCATACGCGCAGGCGATGGAATCGATGCTGGCCGATTTGACCCGCAACGTCGCCGGATCGCCCGAAGTCCCTGTGTTGATGCGCGGCACCGGCCGCGACGACACGCATTTGATCGTCGTCATGACATCCGATCGCGGTCTTTGCGGCGCGTTCAATTCGTCGATCGCAAGACGGGCGCGCGCCGAAATATTGCGTCTGCAAGGTTTGGGTAAAAAAGTTTTGATTTTATGCGTCGGCCGCAAGGGCAGGGATTTTCTGCGCCGCGAATTCGCATCATTGATCGTCGATTGTCTCGAGGATGTGGGCAAACCGCAATTGTCGTTCGCCGATTCCGAACGCGTTGCCGCGAAAATCATGCAATTGTTCGATGACGGAAAATTCGACGTTGCGACCGTATATTACAATCATTTCAAATCGGCGATGAGCCAGATCGTAACCGCGCAGCAATTGATCCCCGTTCCTGTCGCGCAAGCGTCTGCGAATCAAAACGATCAGGGCGGCGCCGATTCGGTTGGCGCGAAAGCGGTTTACGAGTTCGAGCCATCCCCCGAAGAAATTTTGGTCGATTTGTTGCCGCGCAATTTGCGCGTGCAATTGTACAGCGCGCTTTTGGAAAACAGCGCGTCGGAACATGGCGCGCGAATGGTGGCGATGGATAACGCCACGCGCAACGCCGGCAAAGCGATCGACAAATTGAATTTAACCTATAACCGCGCCCGTCAGGCGTATATCACGCGCGAGATGATTGAAATCGTCTCTGGCGCCGAAGCGGTTTAAGGCAATATCGAATAACGGAATAATGGAAGTAGGAGCAATATCATGGCATTAACAGCAGTAAAAAATGAAACCGGCGGAAAAATCGTCCAGGTGATCGGCCCTGTGGTCGACGTGCAATTCCAATCGGATTTGCCGGCGATTTTAAACGCGCTGCACACCAAAAACGAAGGCCAAACATTGGTTTTGGAAGTCGCGCAGCATTTGGGTGAAAACACCGTGCGTTGCATCGCCATGGATTCGACCGACGGTTTAACCCGCGGCCAGCCGGTCAACGATACTGGCGCGCCGATTTCTGTTCCGGTTGGTCCTGGAACGCTGGGCCGCATTATGGACGTGGTCGGCAACCCGATCGACGACCGTGGGCCTGTTAAAACAGACAAAACATATCCTATTCACCGCGCCGCTCCGGAATTTTCGGAACAATCGACCAAAAAAGAAGTTTTGGTGACGGGCATTAAAGTTATCGATTTGTTGTGCCCATATTTAAAGGGCGGAAAAATCGGTTTGTTCGGCGGCGCCGGTGTCGGCAAAACCGTTCTGATTATGGAATTGATCAACAACGTCGCCAAAGCGCACGGCGGTTATTCGGTATTCGCCGGCGTCGGCGAACGGTCGCGCGAAGGCAACGATTTGTATCATGAAATGATGGAATCGGGCGTTATCAAAAAAGACGGCCCAGGTTCCAAAGCCGCGCTGGTTTACGGACAAATGAACGAACCGCCGGGCGCCCGCGCCCGCGTGGCGTTGACCGGTTTGACCCAAGCCGAATATTTCCGCGACGAAGAAGGACAAGACGTTTTGTTCTTTGTCGACAATATTTTCCGTTTCACCCAAGCCGGTTCCGAAGTGTCCGCTTTGCTTGGCCGTATTCCATCGGCGGTCGGTTATCAACCGACATTGGCAACCGATATGGGCGCGTTGCAGGAACGGATTACATCGACCAAAAAAGGTTCGATCACATCGGTTCAGGCGATTTACGTTCCGGCCGACGATTTGACCGATCCTGCTCCGGCGACATCGTTCTCCCACTTGGACGCAACCACCGTGTTGTCGCGCCAGATCGCGGAATTGGGAATTTATCCGGCGGTTGATCCATTGGATTCCACATCGCGGATTTTGGATCCGTTGGTTTTGGGCGAAGATCATTACGCCGTCGCGCGCGACGTGCAAAAAGTATTGCAAGGTTACAAATCGCTTCAGGATATTATCGCGATTTTGGGTATGGACGAGTTGTCTGAAGAAGACAAATTGACCGTTGCCCGCGCCCGCAAAATTCAACGCTTCTTGTCGCAACCGTTCCATGTGGCCGAAGTGTTCACTGGATCGCCTGGCGTTTTGGTTAGTTTGGAAGAAACCATCAAAGGTTTCCGCGGCATCATCGACGGCGAATACGATCATTTGCCGGAACAAGCGTTTTACATGGTTGGCACTATCGACGAAGCGATTGCCAAAGCCAAGAAAATGGCATCCGAAGCGAAATAAAGGCATCCAATGACCGAAACCTTTCAACTTAATATCATCGCGCCGGATAAAATTTTATTATCCGAACCGGTTAAAATGGCGGTTATTCCAGGCGTCGAAGGCGATTTCGGCGTTTTACCCCGCCATGCGCCATTCATGAGCACATTGCGGCCGGGAATCGTTGATATTCAAATGGTTAATATTGCGTCTCCGGAACGACTATTTATTTCCGGTGGTTTCGCCGCTGTGGAAAATAACCGTTGCACGATTTTGGCCGACCATGCTATACCTGTGGCAGAAATAAAACGTGACCAGATCGTATCCCGTATCGAAAATATCCGCCAGCAATTGGCCAATAATCCGAATCAGGATACATTGAAAAGCGAATTAAAAGTCTGCGAAGCCATGCTGGCGGTTGCGGCTTAACAAACCGATAGGGAGATTAAGCACATGATGATCACTATGCTCGCCGGTAAAATCCAGCGCGTGAAAGTTACCGATGCAGATCTTGATTCCGACGGAAGCATTACTATCGACGAAAAATTGATGGAAATGGCCGGTATTGGAAAATATCAGCAAGTTCAAATCGTCAATATCACAACCGGCACCCGTTTTGAAACTTACGCATTGCCAGGCAAAAAAGCGTCCGGCGTTATTCAAACCAATGGCGCTTGCGCGCATATGGCCAAACCAGGCGACATTATCAAAATTATGACTTATGCATCCGTTCCGGCAGCAGCAGCCGCGAATTGGCAGCCACAAGAAGTTTCCACGGACGAAAAAAACAACCGTCCAGTGCACAGCATCGATCAAGGCGCTGCAAAATTTTTAGACGCCCGCCGCCGCAGAGCAGGCGCCGCGTAAAATTCCGGACAATCCGGAATAATCGATACGACATAAAGGGGGCAACGAATGCCCCCTTTATTTTCGATAAAAACAAAGGGGTAAAATATGGATCACATTACATTGGGACACGCAATCGTAATCGATCATTGCATCAAAACCGGGAAACCGATTCCAAAAAATCCGTTGTGGTATAATTTGTTTTTGGCCAGCACAGCCGTAATGATTGTTGGATTTTGTTTGGCAAGCTGCCAAAATAAAGACGTCGCCGCACGGGCGGCGCAAAAACATTCCGAACGCGGGAGATAGCAATGAAACATTGGGATTATCAGACCGACATTTCTTGGGAAAAATTCGACCGGTCGAAAATCGATCCGTCGATTGTCCCATTGGTCAAAGCGGCGGCGCTTGTGGAATATAATGGCGGGCAATATGCCGATCATTTGGTCAAGGTGTTCGCGGACGATCCCGATTTCTGCGCCGCCGCCAGCGATTGGGGTGTCGAGGAAATTCAGCACGGGCAGTCATTGGGAAAATGGGCGTCGTTATACGATCCCACATTCAATTTAGAAGATTCGTTTAAACGTTTTACCCAAGGGTATCAAATCCCAGTGGTCGAAGGCCAATCGTCGCGCGGATCGCGCGCCGGCGAGATGATCGCGCGCTGTATCGTTGAAACCGGAACCAGTTCGTATTACACCGCATTGATGGAAGCGACCGACGAGCCGGTGTTAAAAGACATTTGCCGTCACATCGCGGCGGACGAATTCCGGCATTACAAATTATTTTATCAATATTTCAAAAAATATCTGGCGATCGAAAAAATTTCCTTTCCACGCCGTTTGGCGATCGCGCTGGGCAGGGTGTCTGAAACCGAAGACGATGAATTGTCTTATGCGTATTATTCGGCCAATTTGGCGGCAAACGACAATACCGCTTATGACCGCGCTTATTACAATAAACGCTATATGTTCGGCGCTTATTCTTATTACCGCCGCCATCATTTGGAACGCGCGGTTGGAATGGTATTAAAGGCGACAGGATTAAAAGCCGGCGGGCGTTTGAACAAATGGATCACTGCATTGGCGTGGAAAAAAATGCAGGGCAATTTGCAAAAACTTGCGAATGAATTGAAACAAGCCGCGTAATGCTCGCGTTGCCTTGTTCGTTTAAAGCAGGGTTAAAAATTCGCTTAATACCCGCGCGTAAACATCGCGTTTGAACGGCACAATCAAATCCAGCAATTGATCGGGATGCGCCCATTGCCAGGCCATGAATTCCGGTTTTGCATCGGCATCGATTTTAATATCGGCGTCAATTCCGGTAAACCGCATGGCGAACCATTTTTGCCGTTGGCCCAAATATTTTCCGCCCCATAATTTTTTTTGCAAATCCACTGGCAGATCGTAATGCAGCCAATTGGCGGATTCGGCGATAATTTCCGCCTTGTCGGTGCCGACTTCTTCGCGCAATTCGCGCCAAACGGCGTCTTTTGGGTTTTCGCCATCGTCGATTCCGCCTTGGGGCATTTGCCAGGCGTCCGACATTTTATCCGCCCTTTGTCCGACAAATACATGATTGTCGCGGTTCAACAACATGATGCCGACGCCGGGGCGGTATAAATTCGGGGATTTAAAGTTATTTTCCGGCATCGACCAATGCCGTGATTGGAACCAGCGCGATTCCTTTGGATTCCAAACTTGCCGCCCATTCTTTTATTTTTGCGATGCTGACGGGATAAGCGTGCGCAAGCCCGATTGCGTATCCGGTCGTGCGCGCTTGTTGTTCCAATTCCAAAAGACGCGATTCAATCGCCGCGCGGGACGGTTCGTTATCGATCAATAACGTGACCGTGGCGGTTTGCGATTTCAATGATTCCGACAGATCGGCGGTTGCCGAATTGACCGCCGACATGTTATCGACGAACACGTAACCGCGTTTTTTCAATTCCATCAGCAATTGTTTCATTTGCGCGGTGTTCGACAAAAATTTGCTGCCCATAAACGCGACAACGCCGACACTGCCTTTGCCTTGATTGATAATCCAATCCAGGTTTTTGTAATTGTCGTCCCAGGATTTTGTCGTGAATAACGCGCGCGGTCCTGGATCGCTGCCGGGATAATAAACCGGCTCCAGCGGCAATTCCAACAATGCCTCTTGGTTTTTGCCGCGCACTTTTTCGATCAGTGCGAATAAATTGCTGCCATAGGCGGAAAAAGCAACAGTGATCAATTGCGGCAATTCCGCCAGGGCGAATTCCGTTTCTTTGGCGCGCAGCCCAAGTCCGGTTACAATAACTGCGATTCTCGGTCTTGTTTCGGACCGGTTGTATTTCGCCGCATTCGCTTTCCACGGCAGGCCGGATAAAATCGGATCTTCGGCCGGTTGCGGGGTTGCGGTTTGCTGGGCAGTTTGCGGGGCAGGCGGCAAAATTTTGTTCTGCGCCGGTGTGGTCGCCGGTTGGTTTTCCGGGTTTTGCAAGGGCGGAATGGCGGCTTGTTCCACCGGCGGCAATCCATCCGGGGTATGTGTTTGTTCCGCCGGATTTGTTTCCGGGGTTGTGTGTTGTACCGCCAAAATACCGTCTATGGCCGAATCTATGGCGCCGCCGCTGACTTCTAGGATGGCGTTTGGAATCATCATCGATCGGCGCGCGATGGTGTCTTCGGATAACGCCGCCGCCCATGCGACCAACGCGGAAATAAGGGCGATGAACGAAAACACCGCCGCCAATAGCCCCCACCACGCCCAAGGCGGTACGGGTTTATGCGCGGTTTCGGTGTTCATGTCCTAAATCGCCTTTTTTCTTATTTCGCCTTTTCAGGAGCGGCCGGAGTTTTCACAGGCGCCTTGTCCGATTTTTTCATGTCGGCCGGGCGGCTGTACAGATAAATGCCGCGGATTAAATCCGCCGCGCGCGCCAATTGATAATCTTCTTCCGGCTTGCCGGATTCCGCGGACGCGAATTTTTCCGCTTCGATCATTTCCTTGCTTTGCGGCTTGTCGTCTTTTTTGGCGTCTTTGTTTTTCGCCGCTTCTTCTTTGGCTTTTTCCTGGTCGTTCTTTAACGCGCCGCGTAAATCGGCTTCGCGGCGGCCTTTGGAATCTTTTTCCAATACTTCGATCTTAGCGACCGGAACTTCGATGTCCGGGGTGATGCCCTTGGCTTGGATCGATTTGCCGGATGGCGTGTAATAACGCGCGGTGGTCAAACGCATCGCGCCGTGTCCAGGCAATGGGATGATGGTTTGCACCGATCCTTTGCCGAACGATTGCGTGCCCATCACGATGGCGCGGTGATTGTCTTGTAATGCGCCGGACACGATTTCCGACGCCGATGCCGAGCCGCCATTGATCAAAACGACAACAGGCAGGTTTTTGGCCAAATCGCCCGGTTTGGCGTTGACGCGCTGTGTGTCTTCGACTTTGCGGGAACGGGTCGAAACGATTTCGCCGCTTTCTAAAAATGCGTCCGATACCGCAATCGCCTGATCCAACAATCCGCCCGGATTGTTGCGCAGATCCAAAACGATGCCTTTTAATTTATCGCCCAATTTCGATTTGACTTCTTCCATGCCTTTGGTCAATCCGGGATAGGTCAATTCGTTGAACGTGGTGATGCGGATATATCCGATATCGTCGATGGTTTTGCTTTTGACCGATTGGATTTTAATGACATCGCGGGTCAATGTTACATCGAACGGTTCCGCGCCTTCGCGGCGGATCGATAATTTCACTTTGGTGTTGACGGGACCGCGCAGTTTTTCAACCGCCTCGCTTAGGGTTAATCCCATAATTTGTTCGCCATCGATATGGGTGATGAAATCGCCCGGTTTTAATCCGGCTTTGGCCGCCGGCGTATCGTCGATCGGCGATACGACCTTTACCAGGCCGTTTTCCATGCTGACTTCAATTCCAAGTCCGCCGAATTCGCCCTTGGTTTGCACTTGCATGTCTTGGAACGATTTGGCGGTCAAATAACTGGAATGCGGATCCAGAGACGACAACATGCCGTTGATCGCATCTTCCATCAATTTTTCTTCGACCACCGGTTCGACATATTCCTGGCGGGTGCGTTCAAACACATCGCCGAACAAATTCAGCAACTGATATGTTTCGGACGATTTGCGGCTTTCCTTTTTGTCTTCGGCCGCCAAAACTGGCGATGCCGCGAAAATGGCGATGACGGATAAAAGTGCGATGGACCGTGAAAAGCTGAACATGAAATGACCTTTGTTTTTAAAATGGCTTATTTTGCGGAATCAAGTTTTTTGAAATCAAGACGTTAAGAGTTGGGCATCAACCAGCTTTGCGGCGCGACCGGTTGCCCGTTTTTCCGGAATTCGACGTATAATTTCGGCGGCGGATTGGCGCCCGGCATGGCGGCCACGGGTTCGCCCGCAACCAAATTTTGTCCAAGCGCGCAATCAATCCGGCCAAGATTAGACAACATTATATGGTACCCGTCCGCAACTTCAATAATTAACATCAATCCATACGACCGAAATTGTCCGGCATAGACCACTTCGCCAGCATAGGGGCTGACCACCTGCGCTTCGGGGCGGGTTTCGATGACAACCCCTTTGCTGGTTGCGCCGGAATTGTTGATTTCGCCGAATCCGGTTGTGATTTTACCCTTGGCCGGAAGCGGGATTCCGCCGATCGATGCGACTTCTTTTCCCGGCTGTTTGGGTTTGGCCGGGAATTTGGGGCGCGCGGCCTGGGCTGCTTTTTTCTTGCGTTCGGATTCCAATTTCGCGATCAAATCCCGCAAATCGGCCGCTTGGCCGGCAAGGCTTGATATTTTTGCTTCTTGCGCCGCTTGTTCGCGTTGATTGGCGGTTTGCGCCGCCATGCGGCGTTTCACCAAATTTTCCAGGCGGGATTTTTCGGATTTCAATTTATCGCTGCGGTCGATGACTTCTTTGTGTTTTTCTTCGATGGTTTTTTCGACATTGGCGATTTCATCCAATTCAACCCGCAATTTTTCCACCTGTCCGTCCAATTCCGGCATCATTTGCCGCAACAGAATGATGGTGTGGCCGGTTTCGGCCGGAGTTTGGGGGATCGCCAGCAATGCCTGCGGCGGCTGGCGTTTTAAACGCAACATCGCGCCCAAAACCCGCGACAGCGAATCGTGGCTTTTCAGCAGGTTTTTTTCGGCTTTTTCTTTTTGCGATCCCAAATCCTTTAAACTGGATTCCAGTTTATTCAACGCTTCTTCTTGGTCTTGCGCGCGGCCTGCGGTGTCGACCATGTCGGTTTGCAGATTCTGGATTTCCTTGGACAGAATTTGTTCGCGGCGTTTCAATTCTTCCTGGCGTTTGCGTTCGGCGGCGATGTTTTTCTCGATCTCCTGCGCCTTATTGCTCATTTGGTCGATTTGCGTTCCGGACTTTTTTTCGCCGATGGTTTTAACGGCGGTGGGATCCGGTTTGGCAAAGGCAGGCGATACCGAATCGGTAATCGGGAACAAGACCAGCGTTAAAGCGATTAAAAACACCCGCGCACTTTGTTCCGCTGAATTTTTTTTGTCGGCGATGGTCAATTTTTTATTCCCTGTTTCCCAATAAACAAACGCCGGTCATGGCGGAAGGTTGCGGCAAATTCAGCAACCGTAAAACCGTCGGCGCGACATCCGCCAGTCTACCATCCGCAAGCGACAAAGCGCCAGTTTTATCGTTGAATAAAATCAATTTAACCGGATTCAACGTGTGCGCGGTATGGGGTTCGTGCGTTAACGGATCGCGCATCAATTCGGCATTGCCATGATCCGCCGTAACCAGCATAACGCCACCCGATTGTTCCACCACCCGCATCAATTTTCCAAGGCAGGAATCGACCGCTTCGCACGCGGCGATGGCGGCATTCAAATCGCCCGTATGTCCGACCATGTCGGGATTGGCGTAATTGACCAGGATAAAATCATACCCGCCATTTATAACGGCGTCGGTAAGTTTTTCGGTCAATTCCGGCGCCGACATTTCCGGCTGTAAATCATATGTCGCCACCTTTGGCGATGGGATCATAATCCGGTCTTCGCCGGGATATTGCTGTTCCGCGCCGCCGTTGAAGAAAAACGTAACGTGCGGATATTTTTCCGTCTCCGCCATGCGCAATTGTTTGCGTCCGGCTTTGGATACGGTTTCGCCCAGCAAGTCATGCAATGGTTGCGGCGCGAACAGAACCTGCATGCGTTTGCCTAAATCGGCGGAATATTCGGTCATGGCGACGGCCATCGAAATGTGCACCGGTTTTCTGGCGAAATCGTGAAAATCCGGATCTAGCAATGCGCCCATGATTTGCCGCACCCGGTCGGATCGGAAATTGGCGCATAAAATCGCATCGCCATCGGCGATTGGTTGAAAACCTGGTAAAATGCGCGGTTTAACGAATTCATCGTTTTCGCCTGCGGCATAGGCCGACCTGATGGCATCGCCCATTCCCGCCGATTGTTCGCCAACGCCGGATACCATGGCGTTAAACGCCAATTCCACGCGTTCCCACCGTTTATCGCGGTCCATGGAGTAATACCGCCCGCAAATGGTGGCTATTTTTAAATTCGGGAAATTATGCAGCGATTGTTCCAGCAAATCCAAATATTCCGGCGCGCTTTGCGGCGGCGTATCGCGCCCGTCCAGCCATAAATGCAAAATAACCGGGATGTTCGCGCCGTGCAAAATTTCGATCAGCGCGAAAATATGATCTTGGTGCGAATGCACGCCGCCGGGGGAAAACAATCCCATCAAATGGCATGCCTTGCCGCTGTTTTGCAATGTTTCGATCAAACGCAGCATCACCGGGTGACGCCCTAAATTTTTTTCGGCAATCGATTCGTCGATGCGCGGCAAATCCTGCATCACCACGCGCCCTGCGCCCAAATTCATATGGCCGACTTCGGAATTGCCCATTTGCCCGCGCGGCAATCCGACATCAAGTCCGCAGGTTTTCAGCAATGATTGCGGGCAGGCGGCGATCAATTTGTCCCAATTCGGCGTTTTGGCAAGGGCAACGGCGTTGTCGGTTTGGGTTTCGCTGTACCCCCAGCCGTCCAGAATACATAAAATAACGGGTTTTTGCGTGGTCATGGGTATATTTATTATGATCGGTTGAAAAAAATCGCAAGCAATAATGCCTGTTTTCCAGCGATATTATGATATTTTCGGATTGCGTCGTTTTTGCGGCTACTTGTATCAGTCGCGGTGATAGGGGTGGCCGGATAAAATGCTGGATGCGCGGTATAATTGTTCCAATATCATCACTTTGACCAAACGGTGCGGCCAGGTCATGGCGCCAAGGGCGAGCACGTAATTGGCGCGTTTGACAAGGGCGGAATCCAACCCGTCCGCACCGCCGATAATCAGGCAAAAATGATTATGTCCGGCATTTTGCCAGTTTTGGAATGAATCGGCCAGATCCCGGCTGGGCGGGTTTTTGCCGCGTTCGTCCAGCGCGATTAAAAACGAATTTTTGGGAATAAACGATGAAATCAGATCGGCTTCGGCGGCTTTGTCGCCGGATTTTTTCGGCGGATCCAAATCCACCATTTGTATTTTCCACGCCAGGCGTTTTTGGTATTCGCCCGCCAATTCGGCCGCGGCATCGCGTTTGGTTTTGCCAATCGATATGATGGTTATATTCATGGGCGACTATAAGACCTTTGAAACAACAGGTGTAAATACGATGCCAGGCGGCGGCATAGTACACCGGTTGCGGCCTTATGTCACGAATCCTTAAACCATCGCCGGGGATGGTTGCATCGGCAATTCCGCGCCCCACATTTTTTCGATATTATAAAAACCGCGGGCTTCGGGTTTAAACAGATGCACCAAAACATCGCCGGTATCCACGCAAACCCAGTCGCAGCCGGGAACGCCTTCGACCTTTACGGGATCGACGGCGCGGCTGATCCGATCGGCGATCGCGCCCAACTGGCGCTGCGATGCGCCAGAGGCCACAACCATATAATCGGCTATGCTGGATTTTCCGGATAGATTGATAACAACGACGTCTTCGGCTTTGGTTTCGTCAAGGCAGCGTTCGATCACATCGAGTACTGCAGAAGCGCTATGTTGTTTTGTCACTATGGATATAGACTCCTTTATTCGATTTACAGTCTTTGGTTCGACTTGGTAATCGCGATCTATACCCTTATTATAATCCAAAAAGTTAAATAAATGTATATCAAAATCGGGATATTCCGCGCTTAAACCCACCATTTCCGTGATTTTTTTGCCCGTATCGCGGTCGCCGAGGATGGATCGGAAAAATCCTGCAAGAATACCCAAGCCGGTTTTTTGCATTGCAAAATGGATGCGGCGCGCGATTGCGGCACAAGGTTTTTGCGTAAAATTTTTGCGGCAACCGATCGCATGGCGGCGCGCGGCGCGGGCGGGCGGGCAATGACGCAAATGGCGATTTTGCGGGCGATTTGCCGCCATTTCCGCCACCTATCGAATTGCGATAAATTATCGCCGCCCATGATCCAAACAAAATCGCTGCGCGGATATTTTTCCAATAATTTGGTGACGGTGTCGATTGTGTACCGGGTTTTAAAACGCGATTCCAAATTCAAAACCTTGATTTTTTTATGTCTAGAAATTTTTTTCGCGCGGCGGATGCGCGCCGATATTGGCGCCATTCCCGATTCGGTTTTCAATGGATTTTGCGGGCTGACCAGCCACCAAATTTCATCCAATTGCAGTCGGCGCAATGCGTGCAGGGACATTTTGCGGTGACCGTTATGCGCGGGGTTGAACGATCCGCCTAAAATTCCGACCCGTTTCCTGGGCGCATTATTCGTCTTCGTCCGCATTGATGGTGATTGTTTGTCCGGTTGATGAATTTTCTTGTTCGGATTTTTGCGCGCGTTGCGATTGGATTTCCGCCCACAAATCCCGCAATGCCGGGGTTACGCGTTGTTGCGCGGCGGCCGATATAATATGCACTTTTTTTCCGGTGGCTTTTTCCAACTCTTTTTGCTTGCTTGTTTGCTCTTCCGCCGTTAATGCGTCGGATTTGTTGATGGCGATGATTTCGGCCTTGTTTTCCAATCCATGGCCGTATTGCGCCAATTCATCGCGGATGGTGCGATAGGATGTGACCAAATCTTCGCCGGTGCCGTCGATCAAATGCAGTAACACATTGCACCGTTCCACATGCGCCAGAAATTTGGTGCCAAGCCCGCGGCCTTCGGATGCGCCTTCGATCAATCCTGGAATATCGGCCAGAACGAATGAATTTTCATCGACTTTGACGACGCCCAGTTG
This sequence comes from uncultured Alphaproteobacteria bacterium, assembly GCA_964458615.1. GTDB lineage: Bacteria > Pseudomonadota > Alphaproteobacteria > SHNJ01 > SHNJ01 > SHNJ01. The sequence goes on along the minus strand of CAYWJR010000005.1, from coordinate 6,570 downwards.
GGGGGTCAGCGTTGTAAACGGATAATCGGCGATTTTCGGTTTCGCCGCCGATGTCGCCGATAAAAATGTGGATTTTCCGGCGTTCGGCATGCCGACGATGCCCGCATCGGCGATCAATTTCAACCGCAACCAAACCCACCGTTCCTCGCCCGGCCATCCCGGCAATGCCTTGGTCGGGGCGCGGTTGGTGGATGATTTGTAATGGGTGTTGCCAAACCCGCCATCGCCGCCGCGCAGCAATTTCACGGTTTTGCCCGCAACATCCATATCGGCCAATAAAATTTCTTTTTCTTCGTCCAAAATTTCCGTGCCGACCGGCACCTTGATAATCAAATCTTCGCCCGATTTGCCGGATTGTTCGCGCCCGCGCCCGTGATCGCCCTGATCGGCTTTGAAATGTTGTTGATACCGGAAATCGATCAGCGTGTTTAAATTCTGCGCCGCTTCGAAAATAATGCTGCCGCCACGGCCGCCATTGCCGCCATCCGGGCCGCCTTCGGGAATAAACTTTTCCCGCCGGAACGATGCGGATCCGTTGCCGCCATCGCCGCTTTTTATGAAAATCTTTGCTTCGTCTAAAAACTTCACGCCATATATCCTTGTCTGGAATATGGTTCTAGCAAATGTGGCGGATAATATCTAATGGATTGGGTTTACCGGCAGGATCTTGCGCCAACATCGCGTGGGTCGATGCCCAATTGTTTGCATATCGTGCGGATATCCGGTTGTTGAATGTGGTGATCGTTGACGTTAATGGTCGCGGATCTGCCCCTTTGGCCGATACGGAATGCGGTCATGCGGGTTTTGCCATGTAATGTAATATAGCACCCAGCAGCTTTTAGGCCTTGGACGAAAATAGATGTTTTCATTGTCGTACCCTTTATATGAATCAGGATATTACAATTATGTTTTTATACAAGCATAAAAATACGCATAATCGGCGTTTAATTGTGCAAAAACATCTTTAACGATTATTCTGGAACGCACGCACCAGTTTGCCATGAGCGACTGCGCTTTTATTGCGGTGGTGGCGTTTGTTCGATTCAGGTTTTTTTTGAACCAATGCAACTTGCGAACCGCCATTGCCATGTTTTTGGATGGCGGTAAATTGTTTCAATCCATTTGTTACGGCGCGATGGACAAAATCCACATCGCTTTTGTCCATTTTCGTGCCGCCCTGAAATGTGGCAATGGTTTGCCCGGCTTTTTTGACAAAGAATTTGATGCCGCTATTGCTGGCTTGTTCGACAGTCAATCCCGCGCTAGTTAAAAATTTAATCAATACGCTGCGTTTCATATGTACCCATACCCTTGGTTTTATAATTTTCAGGGATTTTATCCTATAAAGATACAATTATCAAGCGTAAAAATATGGGGCCGGATGCAAAAACAAGCCAATAAAAAAGCGGCCTATAAAGGCCGCTTTTTATGAATCTATCAATATGGATTAGGCGTTGCCAACGACGTTGACGAATGTTTTGCCGCCGCTTTTGCGTTGGAATTCGACCCGTCCGTCCATGGTGGCGAACAATGTGTGATCGCGGCCCATGCCGACATTTTTTCCTGCGTGGAATTTGGTTCCGCGCTGGCGAATGATGATGCCGCCGGACAAAATTTCCTGACCGCCGGTTACTTTTACGCCAAGCCGTCTGCCGGCTGAATCGCGACCGTTTTTAGAACTGCCGCCTGCTTTCTTCTGTGCCATGACTTATACTCCAAACTTTATAGTTATACGTTACTCGGCCGCTTTTTTCGATTTGGCGGCGGTTTTTTTCGCTGCCGGTTTTTTCGCGGCTGTTGTTTTACCGGCTGCTGTGCCCGCGGTTTTGGTTTTTTTCGCGGCTGCTGCGGCAGGGTTTTTCACGCGGGCTTTGTATTCCGGCGCCGATTTTTTCGGGCCGCCCGATGCGCTGATGTCGAATACTTTTACCATGGTCAATTCTTGACGATGGCCGCGTTTGCGGCGGTAATTGTGACGGCGCTTTTTCTTGAAGATGATAACTTTGTCGTCTTTGTATTGATCCAATACCTGAACCGATACGGTGGCGCCGGCGATGGTCGGTTTGCCCAACTGCACCTTGCTGCCGTCTTCGATGGCCAGAATCGAATCGAATGTGATGGTTTGTCCGGCATCTTTGGTCAATTTTTCAATCGACAAAATATCGCCTTCTTTCACGCGATATTGTTTTCCACCGGTTTGGATGACTGCGTACATAAGTTACCTTGCCTCTCATTAATAAATTTTTTGGCGCAACTCAGGCTTTACGCCCTGCGCGAAGGCGTCAATATAAGGATTTTCGCCCCCCTGTCAACAGGTTTTCAGCGATTTTAAGGCATTTAAACCCTTCAAAAACCCCAAAATATTAACTTTTGGCGGCATGGGTTGCGAATAAATACATTGATTTGATGCGTTGCCGCGTTACATGATGCGGTGTGGACACCAAAATCCTATTTTCCCTGATTATCACCCCTAAGGAGAAGCGTATGTTTAAAAATATCCAACTGGCGATGGCCGCAATGCTGACGGTTATCGTTTTGGGCGTATCGCCGGTTTCGGCGGATGCGATTATCGGCAAATCCGCGCCGGATTTCACCGCGACCGATTCAAACGGCAAAATCGTAAAATTATCCGATTTCAAAGGCCGCGATGTGGTTTTGGAATGGACCAACAATGAATGCCCGTTCGTGCGCAAACATTACGACGGCGGCAACATGCAATCGTTGCAGAAAAAATATACCGCGCAAAATGTCGTTTGGTTGCAGGTGATTTCGTCGGCGCCGGAAAAACAAGGCCATGTTGATGGAAAAACCGCGAACAAATTGAATGCGGACCGCGGCGCTGTGCCAACGGCCACATTGCTGGATCCATCGGGCGCAATCGGCAAATCATACGGCGCGAAAACCACGCCGCATATGTACATTATCGATAAAACCGGCGCGCTGGCATATTCCGGCGCGATCGACAGCATCAATTCCGCAAGCCCGGACGATATTAAAAAGGCGCAAAATTATATCGACCTTGCATTCGCCGACATCAAGGCGGGCAAGCCGGTTTCCGTATCCAGCACCAAGCCATATGGATGCGGCGTAAAATACAGCGGGTTGTTTTAATATCGGTTTTGTTTGAAAATAAAAACCCGCCTGGGTAATGCCGGCGGGTTTTTTTATTTAAGAAAAAAATCAGGTATTATGACGCGGTTGCGAATTTCGCCCGCGCCGTATACGCCATCACCGCGAACGATATAATCCCAAGACCTAAAAATCCGCCTGTCAACGGTATCAATGTGCCGTCATATAATTGCCCGATCATCGTGCCCAACGTCAACGATATGACCGACGATACGGCGCCAATAACCGCCGATGCGATTCCGGCAATATGTCCCATCGGTTCCATCGCCAGCGCGTTCAAATTGCCGAACATCAATCCAAAGGCGAAAAACAATATCGCGGCATAAACAACGAACATCCACAATGCGATATCGGTCATGTAATTGACCGCCAAAAACACCGCCGATGCGGCGATAATGCAAATAATGGAACGCAAACAGATATAACGCATGCCCAATTTTTGCACGAATTTGGAATTGAACAACGACGCCGCGCCCAAAACCAACGCAAGCCCGCCGAAATATAATGTAAACGCATCGCCGGTGTGGAATTGATTTTGAAATATCTGTTGCGATGAATTTAAATATCCGATGAAGCTGCCGAAACAGATTCCCATGCACAATGTGTATCCGGCGGTGGTGCGGTTGGTGACAATTTCCTTGAAACCATGGACGATGTTTTTGACCCGGAACGGAATCCGGTTTTCCGCCTTTAATGTTTCATCCAAACGCAAAAACAGCCACAGGCCGATTGCGACAGAATAACCGATATACAAAAGAAAAATATCGCGCCAGGTTGCGATCCATAAAATGGCTTGGCCTAAACTTGGGGCGATGGCGGGAACCAGGATGAAAATCATCATAATCAACGACATGATTTGCGCCATATCCCGCCCGCTGTATTTGTCGCGCACGATCGACATGGCGGAAACATAAGGACCCGCGACACCAAGCCCCTGAATCAACCGTCCGATTAAAACCATATCCAGCGTTTGGGCGAAATATCCAATCACGCTGCCGCATAAATAAAGCCCAAGCCCGATATACAAAACCGGTTTGCGCCCAATTGCGTCGGATAAAGGCCCCGCGATCAATTGGCCGATGGCCATGCCGATAAAAATAAAACCGATAATATATTGCGGCTGGTTTTCGTGCGCGGCGTGCAAATCCGCGCCGATAATTCCCAATGCCGGCAACATCGCATCGATGGAAATGGCGACAATCGACATCAATGACGCCATCAATATGGTGAATTCCTTGGTCGTAACGGGTGGCATGGCGCGGGTTGTGATTTTATCGGGCATGATTTTCCAAAATATTTTTTTAACGATATTGCAACAGGGGGCGGCGGGTTATTTGTCGTCGCCATCATATTCCAGGCGCGGCGAGTTTAGCGCCAATTCCGGTTTTTGTCCGCGTTTATCGGCCGGATCGCGCAGACGCAATTTGTTGATATGGCCTTCGATTTTTTCGCCGGTGGCGTCCGGCATGCGGCCGACAAAATAATGTTTTTGCCAAGCTTGTTTGATCGTGGCCTGATCGCCCGCGCGGAATTTTTCCATGAATTTTTCCCGTTCGGTGCGGAACGCGTTTTGTTCATACGCCAAAACCGGATCGTCCGCCAGATCGTAAATTTGCGGCGTCACATTTTCCAAATACGCGTGCGGGATCGGGATGATGGTGCAAATCGGCTCGTCTTTTTGAAAACGGTGGCGGCCTGGCGTCATCAATTGCCAATTCATGGTGAACGGGTACGGCAACCAATGCGTTTCGACAACGCCGGTTAGGGGGTAAATAAATTTTTTCGGCCGGTTCCATGGCGCTGTTGCGACCAAATTCCATCCCGGCGAGGTGCGGAATAAAAATCCGGTGTGGAACGTAACGATGCCGCGCGAAAAATTGGATTTCGCGACATGGTGCAATAACGGTTTTGCGGATTCGTCCGGCGTGGATATGACGATGTCTTCGATTTTGGCGCCGCCATTCCATTCGATGTGGATTTCGAACGGCGATAAAATATCCCATCCATGGGCGTTGGCGATCGCCAATGGCAGGCACCGATATGCGTGGCGGTCTGGAAAATCGTCCATCCATTGGCGTTGCGGATTTGCCGCCACCATTTGCATGGGCACGGCGCCGACGCGAAAACATTCCAACGTCAATGGCGGCATGGACGGCGTCGGCGAATGATCGGTGTTTGAATCGTTTGTCATGCCGGCATATTAGCGCGCCGGAGGGTGGAATGACAGGGGGATTTATGTATTGGTTTGGATTCTGATTAATCGGTTGAATCTGTGCCGTCCAACATTACACGAGTATATCCTTGCACAGCTGTATAGATTATAGATAATGTATCTATGACAGAAAAATACATTTCAGAAGATATATTTTATTCGGTTAAATTATTAAATCGAAGTATCGCTTTAGATCCTCAACAGTTTGCAGATTTAGTTGCTGCACTTGAGACAACAGATTGGTTGGCACTGATAATACAAGTTATCGTGCAGCTTGCCGCTGTAGGATTGGCTGCTTTCGCGGCATATAAATATGAAGTTGTTCTGAGAAAAAGGGACAAGAACGAATCAGAAAAAATTGTCGCATTAAAATTAAATGAAGCAACAATCAATTTAGCCACTTTCCAAGAGGGCGTGGCAAGTCACTTAGAGCAATTGGTTGTTAAAAACTTTGAAAAAGAAAAGAAGTTTTATGAAGCCTTGAGAAAAGGGTTTGATATTCCTTCCGAGGCTGCGGCGTTTACTTCTATTCGACCAATTAAATTAAAAGAGATGTCTGATTTCTTGCTTAAATTACCCAATTTAGGGCACCACTATGAAATCGTTCGAGCTTATAATCGTTTAACTAATGAAATTGACCAATTCGCAGACATTTGTAAGCAGCGAATATACATTATTACCAAAATAATTGAATCTCGCGATGATTATGGGAGGATTTTGCTGACTAAGGATAAATATAACGAGGTCTTTATTTTAACAAGCCAGTTAGTCATATCAGGAGAATCAATATTAGATACAGTTTTGTATTTGGCAGAGTCCTTAAATCCGCTGCAAATTGATACTAGAAATAGATTAATAGCAAAAGAAATTCGTGGCGTTAAAATAGTCCAGTTCTTAGAAAATGATTTTATAAAATCACTTTACAAAAAAATTAATGAGATAGTTAATAGCAACTTTCCAGAACATTCTCAGCGCTTCTTGTATTCACGGAAAACCGATGTTTAGCTGAATTTAGAACTATAGTAAACGAATGTAATCTTGTTCTTCCAGTGGCAAATTTTGATATGAAAAAACCAATAAAGACTTAGCTTGCTTTTTTAAAGATGGTAATCAATGGCAGCTGTTGTGTGCAGCATGAAGGGTTGGTTCATATGAGTCGTAGTGTCAGGAAAACAATGGCGGATGAGGAGGGATTTGAACCCCCGATACCCTTGCGAGTATACCGCATT